>NZ_LPVJ01000032.1 GCF_001516615.1 Ferroacidibacillus organovorans
ATGTGGGTGTGAACCATGGCTCGTTTATGTAAACCTGGATTCAAAGAACTCTCGTCTTTCAGTCGTGTGGGTGGCGCCCCTGTTCTGCGTACACTCTGGGATCGATTCGACTTCTCGCTCCTTTTGTCGCAATCGGGAATCTTTAAAGTTCGTGGCACCGCCACATGGATTCTCGCCTTTGTCTATGTCGTTGGTCTCATCAACCGTTGCTCATCTGTAAACGCTTTGGCCACGTTTTTCAATGCAGACGGCTTGCTCCAGCGCATGGCCGGCATTTCGAATGTTACACAATCGACCCTCAGCCGCTTTCTGACAGGATTTTCGCAATGGGATCTGTTTAACCAAAAACGCACAGCCCGTCTTCAAGAAGACGCGGATACAGCCCTCACAGAAGGAGATGTCCTCGCGCTTGACGATACCCATGCCCCGCATCCATACGCCAAGGGAATCCCCTTTCTCTATCGGCTCTACGACAGTTCAACCAAAGTCTACACATGGGCGATGAACATCGTGGCATTACACGCCGTTCGCAGGAATGGCGTTGAATATCCCTGGTCCTACGCCATCTGGACCAAGCCCGAAAACGAAGCGGACAAGAAACAGTCGAAGCTCGATCTGGCCGGG
>NZ_LPVJ01000033.1 GCF_001516615.1 Ferroacidibacillus organovorans
CTGGATTCCTTCTTCCTTTTTTATCATTCTGTCCAGAATTACGAGTTTGTTGACTTCACTAAAATGATACTGCTCCATCAATCAAAGCTTTGTGTTATAACTTTTTTCAAGAGATAGATTCAGTCTTAGAGACGCGATATTACGAAAAACATTCGGGTTCAAGAAAATCAGTTGAAGAACTTATGCCGATTATGGCGAACATTGCCGCGACGCTTGGCCTTGGTGTTCTTGTTATCGATGAGATTCAACGTCTTCGATCAGCAAGTAGTGGCGGAGACCAAGTTATGCTCAATTTCTTTGTTAAGCTTACCAACACAATCGGGGTTCCAATTGTGTTGGTTGGCACCTATCAGATATTACCAATCCTTGCGAGGGATTTTTCACAAGTGCGTCGGGTTTCAAGTCAGGGTGATTTAATTTGGTCTCCACTAAAGGAAGATGAGGAATGGGATTATTTTATTGAATATATTTGGGAGTATCAATGGACTAAAACTCCGACTGTTCTCACGAGGCAACTTTCTAAAGTTCTTTACTATGAGTCTGCAGGAATCGTGGATCTGGCTATTAAATTGTACATGATTACGCAAATTGAATTGATAACTGAAGAAGATGGAGAAGAGAAGATTACTCCTTCATTCATTAGAAAAGTTGCGGAATCAAGATTTGTACTAATTCAGTCCATGTTGAAGGCATTAAGAAACAATGATTTAGAGTCCTTAAAAAAGATACAGGACATTGCTCCGGGTATCGAATCTTTGAACGAGTATTTAGAAAAAGCTTCGCAACCTACTAACTTGAAGGGCACTATAGCAACAGTGCGTAATGTGGAGAAATCCGGGACTTCAACGTTGTCAGCGGAGATTACTCGATGGCTCATTGAAGGTGGTTACGGTAGTGAAATTGCTAGTGAGGCAACTCGACGTGCGCTGGAAAATAATCAATTTGAAAATGATTTAAAGATGGTTCGTCATGAGGCGTATGCATTAGCACAACGATTAACGGAAAACCCAGGTTTTCCAGTAAAGGAACGTAAGGAAGCTAAAAAGACTCTTACAACTAAGAAACCGTTGGGGCAATATCAAGGACTTATAGAGATTTATGAGGAAGCTAAACATAAAAAGATTGTGGTGGTCGATCTCCTTAAAGAGCGAGGTTTTTTAAGACCAGTTTCTGAGCTATTCAATTCAAATTAACAGCTAGGGTAGGGATCGGTATTTATGAGTCACTTTCGGAAATGATGAAATCAAATCAGATGCATAGAGTACGAATTTTTGCACGGCAATTTATTTGTTGCACTAAAACAGTTAGAAGGATGTCGACATTCTTATAGAGAATATTGTATGTATAACTATTTCCTGAATCCGTGACGCGGGTATCAGCGACAGGCGGGTTTTCTCACATGGTCGGGGATTGTATGTCCTGTGGAGGCCATATAAATCAAGCATCTCACCAAAGCTTCATCCAACGAATTGACAAGGGGATTTTACCATGACCAGCATGCAACAACGCGCCGAACTGCAACGCTGCATTTGGCAAATTGCCAACGATGTCCGTGGCGCTGTCGATGGTTGGGATTTCAAGCAGTACGTGCTTGGCACCCTGTTCTACCGCTTCATCAGCGAAAACTTCGCAGCCTACATCGAAGGCGGTGACGACAGCATCCGTTATTCCGAGCTCCCCGACAGCGTCATCACCCCCGAGATCAAAGACGACGCCATCAAGACCAAGGGCTATTTCCTCTACCCCAGCCAGTTGTTTGCCACCATCGCCAAAACAGCCCACAGCAACGAAAGCCTCAACACCAATCTGGCTGCCATCTTTGCCGCCATTGAAGCCTCCGCCAACGGCTACCCCTCCGAGCGCGACATCAAAGGCCTGTTTGCGGACTTCGACACCACCAGCAATCGCCTGGGCAACACCGTCAAAGACAAGAACGCGCGCCTCGCCGCTGTGCTCAAAGGCGTGGCCGATCTGGATTTTGGTGATTTCGACGCCAGCCACATCGATCTGTTCGGCGATGCCTATGAGTTCCTGATTTCCAACTACGCCGCCAACGCTGGCAAATCCGGGGGAGAATTCTTCACCCCGCAACAGGTGTCCAAGCTGATCGCCCACCTCGCCATGCACAAGCAGAGCAGCGTCAACAAGATTTACGACCCCGCCTGTGGTTCCGGTTCGCTGTTGCTGCAGGCCAAAAAGCAGTTTGACGACCACATCATCGAAGAGGGCTTCTTCGGGCAAGAAATCAACCACACCACTTACAATCTGGCGCGGATGAACATGTTCTTGCACAACATCAACTACGATAAGTTCAACATCCAACTGGGCAACACCCTGATCGACCCGCATTATGGTGGCGATAAACCCTTTGATGCCATCGTCTCCAATCCGCCGTACTCGGTGAATTGGATCGGCAGCGACGATCCTACCCTCATCAACGACGAACGCTTTGCCCCGGCGGGCGTACTTGCGCCCAAGTCCAAGGCTGACTTTGCCTTTGTGCTGCATGCACTGAGTTACCTGTCTGCCAAAGGCCGCGCCGCCATTGTCTGCTTCCCCGGCATCTTTTACCGGGGCGGAGCCGAACAGAAGATTCGCCAGTACCTGGTGGACAACAACTATATCGAAACCGTCATCTCGCTCGCGCCCAACCTGTTTTTTGGCACCACCATTGCCGTGAACATCCTGGTGCTGTCGAAACACAAAACCAATACCAGCACGCAGTTCATCGACGCCAGCGGTCTGTTCAAGAAAGAGACCAACAACAACGTGTTGCTGGATGAGCACATCGAGAGAATCCTGGCGGTGTTCGACAGCAAAGAAAACATCGATCACTTCGCCAAGTCGGTGCCGTTCGAACAGATCGTCGGCAACGACTACAACCTTTCGGTCAGTAGCTACGTCGAAACCAAGGACACCCGTGAGGTGGTGGACATTGCCCAGCTCAATGCCGAGCTACAGACCACCGTCGCCAGGATCGACCGGTTGCGCAAGGACATTGATGCCATCGTGGCGGAGATTGAAGGCGATGGGGTGGAAGCATGAGCGGCGTGGACTTCATGGAAAGGTTGCTGGATGGAGTTGTTATTAAATGGATTGAATTAGGTGAAGTTGCAGAAATTTATGGCGGGCTTACAGGGAAAAGTAAATCCGACTTTGATGGCGGCAATGCGAAATATATTACTTATAAAAATATTTTCGCAAATATCAATGTTGATTCCTCCATTCTCGGATCTGTGAAGATGTCAGAATCAGAAAAACAGAACGAAGTTAAGTATGGCGATGTTCTTTTTACTGGATCGTCTGAAATCGCAGATGAGGCTGGTATTTCTTCGTCTGTTACAACGCATTTTGACGGCCCAGTTTATCTTAATAGCTTTTCATTTGGCGTTAGGTTTAATAATGACATTCCAGTAATTCCAGAGTTCTCGAAGCACCTATTCCGAAGTAGTTTTATGCGATCTGAAATCGCCAAGACTGCGAGTGGTGTAACACGTTTCAACGTATCCAAGGGGCGTTTCAGAAAGATTCTTGTACCCATCATCTGCCCGGACAACCCCAAGAAATCGCTGGAAATACAAGCCGAAATCGTCCGCATCCTGGACACCTTCACCGAGTTGACCGCCGAGTTGACCGCCGAGTTGACCGCCCGAAAAAAACAATACGACTACTATCGGGATCAGTTGTTGCGTTTTGAAGAGGGGGAAGTGGAGTGGAAGGTGCTGGGTGAGGTGCTTCAGATGCGTGCCGGACAACATATTTCAGCAAGCAAAATAATGCCAAATTCTAGCGATGAGTACTCTTATCCATGTTTCGGCGGTAATGGAGTTCGAGGCTTTGTTGGAACTAAAAGCCACGATGGCGAGCATTTACTAATTGGTAGGCAAGGCGCACTCTGCGGCAATGTTCAAAGAATGAAGGGTCAATTCTATGCAACTGAACATGCGGTGGTTGTTACGGCTAGCAATGAAATAGATATTGATTGGGCTTTTCATATGCTAACCGTGATGAATTTGAACCAATTTGCTTCGCAGTCTGCTCAACCTGGCCTTGCTGTTGGAAATCTGCAAGGGTTGAAAATTCCTTTACCTTCTATTGAAAATCAGAAGCGTGTTGCTCGCATCCTCGACAAGTTCGATGCCTTAACCAGTTCCCTCACCGAAGGCTTACCGCGTGAGATCGAACTGCGCCAGAAGCAATACGCGTATTACCGCGATTTGCTGTTGAGCTTCCCCAAGCCGGAATCCGTGGAGGTTTGACATGAGCAAGACGCTGACCGAAATCGCCCAGCAACTGCTAGACTCCCACAAAAAGGTGCAGCTAATCTATGCCTTCAACGGCACGGGCAAAACACGCTTGTCGCGGGAGTTCAAAAATTTGATTGCCCCCAAAACTGATGCTGAAGATGGGCAGCAGTCAGAGTTGTCGCAAAAGAAAATTCTGTATTACAACGCGTTCACAGAAGATTTGTTCTATTGGGATAACGATCTGGATGGTGATTCCGAACCCAGATTGAAAATTCAGCTAAACTCATTCACCAAATGGGTGCTTGTTGATCAAGGCAAAGAGAAGAATGTGACCTCCATCTTTCAGCACTACACCGATGACAAATTGACGCCGAATTTCAGCTCAGACTTTTCGGAGGTCAGTTTTTCACTTGAGCGTGGCAACAACGAGCATGAACGCAATATAAAGATTTCCAAAGGCGAGGAAAACAACTTCATTTGGAGTGTGTTTCAATCGCTGATTGAGCAGTTGATTTCTGAGCTGAATATCGCAGATGCTGAAGATCGGTCCACTGATGTTTTCAATTGTTTGGAGTACGTTTTTGTTGATGATCCTGTCAGCTCTCTCGATGAAAACCGTCTGATAGAATTGGCGGTAAATCTGGCTAGCCTGATTAAGTCCAGTGAATCCGATCTGAAGTTCATTATCACGACACACAGCCCAGTGTGCTACAACGTGCTTTATAACGAACTGAGTGGAAAACGCTGTTACATGCTGGAGCGCTTTGAAGATGGCGCTTTTTCGCTCACTGAAAAGGATGGCGATTCCAACAAGAGTTTATCCTATCACTTATATTTAATTCAAACCATTGAACAGGCGATCATCGAAAACAGGGTTGAAAAGTATCACTTCACTTTGCTGCGCAATCTTTATGAGAAAACGGCCAGCTTCCTGGGCTATCCGAAGTGGTCAGAGCTTTTGCCTGATGACAAGCAGCTCTATCTTAGCAGAATCATTAATTTCACAAGCCACAGCACGCTATCAAATGACGCTGTTGCAGAGCCAACGCAGCAGGAGAAAGCGACTGTCAAACTGTTGCTCGATCACTTGAAGAGCAAGTATGGCTACTGGCAGGAGGAACAAAATCATGGTTGATTACACCAAACCCATTGCCGAATCCAATAACTTCATCGTGCTCGATAAATACACCCCAGAGTGGAAGCCCGCTGACAGCTACCAGAGCGAGGCCGATCTGGAACGCGAATTCATTCGGGACTTACAGAATCAGGGGTATGAATACCGGCCCGATCTCAATACCCCAGAAGCCTTACTCGCCAATGTACGGGTGCAGTTGCAAGCGCTTAATACCGTGCAGTTTACCGATGGCGAGTGGCTGCGTTTCGTCGAGACCTGGCTGGACATGCCGAGCGATGGCATCATCGAGAAGACTCGCAAGATTTACGACGACTACATCCACGACTTTGTCTTCGACGATGGCCGCATCCAGAACATCCATCTGCTGGACAAGAAGAACCTTGCCCGCAACAAGGTGCAGGTGATCAAGCAGTTTGAGCAGACCGGCACCCATGCCAATCGCTATGACGTGACGATTCTGGTCAATGGCCTGCCGCTGGTACAGGTGGAACTAAAAAAACGCGGCGTGGCGATTCGGGAAGCCTTCAACCAGATTCACCGCTACAGCAAGGAGAGTTTCAATAGCGAACATTCCCTGTTCAAGTATCTGCAACTTTTCGTGATATCCAACGGCACCGACAGCCGATACTTCGCCAACACCACCCAGCGCAACAAAAACAGCTTCGACTTCACCATGAACTGGGCGAGGGCAGACAACAGCCTGATCAAGGACCTGAAGGATTTTACCGCCACTTTTTTCGAAAAACGCACCCTGCTCAGTGTGCTGTTGCACTACTCGGTGTTTGATGTCAACGATACCCTGCTGGTGATGCGTCCCTACCAGATCGCGGCCACGGAGCGCATCCTGTGGAAGATCCATAGCGCGTATCAGGCAAAAACCTGGAGCAAGCCGGAAAGCGGCGGCTTCATCTGGCACACCACCGGTTCGGGCAAGACCCTGACCAGTTTCAAGGCCGCGCGCTTGGCCACGGAGCTGGACTTTATCGACAAGGTGCTTTTCGTGGTGGATCGTAAGGATCTGGACTACCAGACCATGAAGGAATACCAGCGCTTTTCCCCCGACAGCGTGAATGGCTCAAACAGTACGGCGGGCTTGAAACGCAACCTGGAGAGAGACGACAACAAGATCGTTGTCACCACCATCCAGAAGCTCAACAACCTGATGAAAAGCGAGGCGGACCTGGCCATTTACGGCAAGCAGGTGGTATTCATTTTTGATGAGTGCCATCGCAGCCAGTTTGGCGAGGCGCAAAAGAACCTGAAGAAGCGGTTCAAGAAGTTCTATCAGTTTGGCTTCACCGGCACGCCGATCTTTCCCGAGAATGCCCTGGGCGCTGAAACCACTGCCAGCGTGTTTGGCCGTGAGTTGCATTCGTATGTGATCACCGATGCGATTCGAGATGAAAAGGTGCTGAAGTTCAAGGTCGACTACAACGATGTCCGCCCACAGTTCAAAGCCATCGAAACCGAGCGGGACGAGAAAAAACTGAGCGCGGCGGAGGTTCAGCAGGCCCTGTTGCACCCCGACCGCATCCGTGAGATCACCCAATACATCCTGAACAATTACCGACAGAAGACCCACCGCCTGCAGATGGGCAATCACGGATTCAATGCCCTGTTCGCAGTGAGCAGCGTGGATGCCGCCAAGCTGTACTACGCCTGCTTCCAGGAACTACAAAAGGGCCGTGAAAGACCGTTGAAAGTCGCCACCATCTTCTCATTCGCTGCCAACGAGGAACAGGATGCAGTCGGCGAAATCCCGGACGAAAGTTTTGACGTTTCGGCGATGAACACGAGCGCCAAGGAGTTTTTGACCGCTGTCATCGCGGATTACAACGCTCTGTTCAAAACAAACTTCAGCATCGACAGCGAGGGTTTTCAGAATTACTACCGCGATCTGGCCAAGCGGTTCAAAGCCAGGGAAATCGATCTGCTGATTGTGGTGGGCATGTTCCTTACGGGCTTTGATGCCCCCACACTGAACACCCTGTTCGTGGACAAGAACCTGCGCTACCACGGTCTGATACAAGCCTACTCGCGCACCAACCGGATTCTCGACGCAACCAAAACCTTCGGTAACATCGTCACCTTCCGCGACCTCGAACAGGCGACCATCGATGCCATCACCCTGTTCGGTGACAAGAACACCAAGAACGTGGTGCTGGAAAAGAGCTACAAAGAATATATGGAAGGGTTCACGGATACGGTCACCGGGGAAGCGCGTCGTGGCTTCGTCGATGTGGTGAAGGAGCTGGAAACCCGTTTCCCCGACCCGACATCCCTGGAAAAGGAAGCCGACAAGAAGGCTTTCGCCAAGCTCTTTGGTGAGTATCTGCGCGTCGAGAACATCCTGCAAAACTACGACGAGTTCGCCGGTCTGAAAGAGCTGCAACGTGTCGACATGACCGACCCGGCAGCGGTTGAGGCGTTCAAGGCCAGGCACTACCTGACGGATGACGATCTGACCACACTGCAAGCCATCCCCCTCCCAACCGAGCGGAAAATCCAGGATTACAAATCGACCTACAACGATGTACGCGACTGGCTGCGCCGGGGAAAAACCTCCACCGACAGAGAAAAATCGACCATAGAATGGGACGATGTGGTTTTTGAGGTGGACCTGCTGAAGTCGCAGGAAATCAATCTGGACTATATCCTGGAGCTGATCTTTGAGCACAACAAAAAGATTAAGAGTAAGTCGGAACTGGTGGAGGAAGTGCGCCGCCTGATCCGCGCAAGCCTGGGCAACCGTGCCAAGGAGGGCTTGCTGGTGGACTTCATCAATCAGTCCGATCTCGACCGGATTGGCGATAAGGCCAGTGTGATCGAGGCCTTCTTCACCTTTGCCCAAGCAGAGCAACAGCGCGAGGCGCAGGAGTTGATCACGGCTGAGAACCTGAATGCCGAGGCGGCACGGCGCTATATCGCCACCTCACTCAAGCGGGAGTTCGCCAGCGACAGCGGCACGGAGCTGAATGACGTGCTGCCCAGAATGAGCCCGCTGAACCCGCACTACCTGAGCAAAAAGCAGATCGTGTTTCAGAAAATCGCGGCTTTTGTGGAGAAGTTCAAGGGCGTGGGCGGGCAGGTCTAAGGAATGGGAACCGTGTCCCTCAACCGCTCCGACACACCCGGTTTGGATGAGAGGAAGACCCGCATGACATTGAGTTTCCATTAGTACATGAAAATGCGTTGTGAGCCTCTTTGTTGAGGAAAAATGAATGCAAACATTTAGTGTTCAAGATGCAAAAGGGTACTTGATCCTGACGCAACGTCAGGTTGTAGGATGAATTTGCCGGCAAAATCAATGTGCACGAAACGAGGGGATGATGGCGGAAAAGGAACGGTGGAAAGTAGGGGATTTAGCGAAGGTGACGGGCATTACGGTCCGGGCGCTGCACCATTACGACCAGATCGGATTGCTCGTTACTTCTTTGCACTCTGACGCTGGTCACAGACTGTA
Organism: Ferroacidibacillus organovorans; assembly: GCF_001516615.1. GTDB lineage: Bacteria > Bacillota > Bacilli > Alicyclobacillales > SLC66 > Ferroacidibacillus > Ferroacidibacillus ferrooxidans_B. The sequence goes on from NZ_LPVJ01000033.1 coordinate 8,846, forward strand.
TTCGGGGAAGGACATCGCTCGTCTGCAACAAATCATTTCCCTGAAGCAGTTGGGTTTTTCTCTGGACGAAATCGGAGAACTGCTTGGCAACCCCAGTTTTCGTCCGGACAAAGCAATTCGAATGCAGTTGGAGCGATTGGTTCAACAAATCCGAATTCAGGAAGACTTGCGGAGCCGACTGGAGCATCTGTATGAGCAGGTTCAAGCTCAACGAGAACTGACTGGAGAGGAATGGATCAAAATCATTGAGGTGATGAAAATGACGGAGAAGTATTTTACTCCGGAGCAGATGGAGAAACTCAAGAAACAAGGGGAGCTTCTGGGAGCCGAGAAAATCAAAGAGGTTGAGAACGAATGGCCAAGCCTGATTGCCAACGTACGCGTGGAACTGGAAAAGGGGACGCCACCTGAGAATCCCGAGGTACAACTGTTGGCCAAGCGGTGGAAAGAACTCGTCAACCTCTTTACAGGCGGCGATTCCGGCATCACGCGATCTGCTGAACGCTACTACGCGGAGAACCCGGAACGAGCAGCGGAATTCGGCATGGACAAGGAGCTTTGGCAGTACATCTCGAAGGCCATGGCCACCAGTTTAGTGACTGACGACCCCCAGTAAAATACTGGATCATCAGACAACATGAGCCCTTGGTTCTTCACTTCACAGAACCAAGGGCTCATGTTTATGCTGTTTCCCGAGTATCAATTATTTTCCGCCGCCTGGGTGTATACTAACGGTAAATCTCTCCAGAGGGGATAACCGTGAACTCCAACAACGGCGACCACAAATTCACCAACCGCCTCATCCACGAGAAATCTCCATACCTACTTCAGCACGCCCACAATCCGGTCGACTGGTACCCTTGGTGCGACGAAGCGTTCCGCATTGCCCGCAGGTTTAATCGGCCCATTCTATTGTCCATCGGCTATTCGTAGCCCTGCGGGGCTACGAATAGCTTTATACGCTGAAAGTGGAGTACTTGGTCGACCTGTCATTGAACGCATGTCCGTAAAGTAATCCAGTCGGGAAAATTTAGAGAAATTAAAATATTTATTTACATTACCTCACTTTGTTTGATTTCCCTTCAGAATGCAGTACCATGCAAATTCGATTTCATGGATACGGAGAGACATCTCTTCGATATGACGCTGAGTTCTGCAAACTGGCTGAACGTTCGATGTAGCTCTTCAAGTAGGGAGTAGCTCCTAGATTATTTAATCTGAAGCAGTGTAACAGCGAACCCGTATGCAGGGTCGAACAATGATTCTTCAAATATCTCGAACGATTTGGATGGATTCTTTATCCACGCTTCAGCGGGGACGAATCCCTTTTTTATTTGTTTGGACTTCGGCGGATCGTTTGTAAGTTCGAAGGCTAAGGATCCAGGTTGAAGTTGGTCCACAATCGGATAAGGAAATCCTGCTTCGTATTTTCGATTAAAGTCTATCCCGTTAGCCGTCAGAAAGGCGGATGTCTTACTGTGAGACTGCTGATACTTCTGACCGATTACCAGCAGGGAACTTCCATATCGTTTCTCAGCAAGCCATTCAAAACCCTCTATCCCAGGCTCTATTGATTTGAACTCCCGTTTCAATAAACCTGTTGGAACCAACAATTCACCAGCGAATTCTCTGGCCTCGATGGCAAACATGTCCTCTTCCTCTAAAGATCGTCTGTTCCTGTCCCTACAGAACGTGCTCTTTACATGCCACGGAATGGTGAGATGTCCTAATAACAGAGCAATCGTGAACTTTTGTCTGGGTTCATACCCCTCGCTTAAAACTATTATCGGCTTCTGTCCGCCTTTGTATAGAACACCTTCATGCTCCAATGCAGTATTAGATTTCAGAATTTCTACACCCATTTGGGTAGCCAGTTGAAACGGATCAATGGGTGGTTCATTGATTCGATAATGTCGCAAAAGGTACTGCGCATATTCAACAGCCGACTCAAGAAAAGGGAAGTCGAAATATCGTTTCGTTCCTGTGAGGAAATGTATGTAGTCAACCAACTGCTTTTTCTGGTTGCGATCTAGGGAGCGGGTCATGGACGCAATCAATTTTGTGTTGGGGTCTTCTAAATCCTTTCCGTCACCGCCGACTAAGTATTCGAGCGGCACGTCCAGTTCAGCACTGAGTTTTTGCAGCAAACCATAGGAAGGGTTCCTTTTACCCTTCTCTACTTGGCTGATAAATGCGGCGCTGACACCCGCCAGAGTTCCAAGCCTTTCTTGAGATAGACCTTTTTCTTTGCGTTTCTCTTCAATGCGTGTACCCAGTGACATTTATCCGTCTCCTCACAACAATGCTTGTGATCCATTGTACTACATCCATGAAGTAACGCGTTGTTAATTTCGATATTAACTCAGCGTTAAAAACTTGACAACCGAAATGGGCGGTAATAGAATGTGGACAGTACTTACATGCCGTGCGGAAAAGGAGAGCACTATGACACCACAAAAGAAGGATTCAGTGGTTGGAGCGACATTTGGCGGTGCGGTCGGGGGCTTCGTTGGAGCTTTGATTGCGGGACCAGTTGGTGCGGTAGTCGGAGCCGCGGTATCGTCTTACGTCGGTCACGAAGTGGCCAGGTCATTAAAAAATAGGGGGTAGGAGCTTAATGGCTCAACGTATTGATGTGAATACGGTGTTAGCAGACGATTGGAAGTTTAAATGGGGTGGGCAATCTCTGTCGATTGAACCAACACCACAGGCCAAGTGTAGGCATACCTATCAGATTCAAGGTGACCCTCACTTCTACATGGATGGCCAGATTCAATTCGATTTTCCACAGGTCAATTGTACGTTCATTTTCTCTGACGGGACGGTCTTGGTGGCTCAGGCACCAGCAAGCAACCAAGCTATTCGGGACTGTCACATCTTTGACGACGAGGGGAAACACTTTTTCCTTGGACAAGCAGGTTCATTTGACGAGCAGGTTGGCTGGCTGTTTGTTCAACAGAACGACGGCGAATTCTACTGTACTGCCAATAGCCCAATCACCAATAACGTCGGGCGTGACCGGGTTCCACCGAAGTACAAAGATTGCTGATGTAATGGCGGCGAGGGATGCCTCTTGCCGCCCAACCTATTCAGATTAATAGGAGGGGAAGAGGTGGACCGACGTGGTTGGGCGGGGCGTTTTGGTTTAGCTCAAGCTCCTGTCGAATTTCCTTCACCCACTCAATCGCTGCCTGATGTCAAAACACAGATTGAAGGCTTAGAAGCATTGGCTTCGGAGTTAGCGAAGACTGGGCACGATGTTGCTGAAGCGTCGCGAATCCTGGATGCCTTGCGAAAGGGAGTTTCATTGGACGGCGGAGCGGATTCACGTAACGAAAAGTTGAATCAGGTCCGGAATCTACTTTATTCAGCTCCAAGCAGGCTGATATTTTCAAAGACAATTTGGCCATATCTTCTGATGGCGTTTGAGTTCTTGGTTCTTATATTTTGGGGATGGCTGCTGTTAGATCATCGACCGACTTTTAATCAGGCGTTATTGATCACTCATTGGTCATTGCTTTTTTCCATTTTCGTCGGATTTATCACAGGATTGGTAGGCGCATGCACTTTTGCAATCTATGGTCTTTATTCGCATCTGATTTATGGAAGCGTTTATCCAGCGTATTTTGCTTGGTATATGTCCCGTCCAGTGGTTGGTGGGGTAATGGGAGCTTTTGTGGGAATCATCGGATCCATCATCCTGGGGGAATAGGTGCAATGGGTGATGGGGCGAATGCTTTTACAATTGGTATATCCTTTTTGGCAGGCTCCAATGGAAAGTTCTCAGCACAGATGATTGAACGCTTCACTTCGAAGGTGTTGGGAGTAAACGACACACATAAAGAGTCTGGTGCGATGCAACCAGTCAAACGATGACTGCCACTTGAACTAATTGGGGTGATACAACTGGAATATACGCTATGCCTATCGGGTGGGGGCTTTAGGGCCACTTTGTTTCATTTAGGGGTCATTCGTCGTCTCCTGCACCTCAACTTATTTGACAAAATAGATAGAATAAACTCGGTCTCCGGAGGATCAATCGCAGCGGGTATGGTGATGAAGGAGGTCTCTAAGGCACGGTTTCAATCGCTTGAGGATTTCGATCAGCGTGTCATTCGGCCCGTAATTCTATTCATTCAGGAGTCTCCCCGGGGTAACATCTACAAGGTAATCCCCATCAGACGGGACCCTGAAAAATTTGCGAATTTATTGGACATGAAGTTGTTTCATGGAATCTCATTCAGGGATCTTGCCAAAGCACCAGAGTGGACATGTTACGCAACTTCTCTGAACTCCGCGTATTCTTGGAAATTTTCCCAAATAGAGATTGGCGACTCTCCGACGGGGCATACGCAACCAACAGAAGCCGATAGAATCGCATTGGGAGTGGCCGCATCGGCGTGTTTTCCACCCCTGTTTCGGCCGTTGCGGTTTTCAACCAAAGACAGGAGTTTCATGTTTAAGTATGTGGAAGGAAAACGTGTAGATCGCATCAATCCTTCTCCACCTGACACGATTTTGCTTACAGATGGCGGAGTGTATGACAACCTGGGTTCAGAATCCGTAATCACCAAAAAGAGCCCGTTCATTGTTTCGGATGCATCGGGTATCGCTCGGCACTGGCGCCACGAGGTACCTGGTCTCATTCATGAAGTGAAGCGTCCGATAGACATTGCAATGGACCAAAATGGGAAACTGCGGCGGAGGCTGTTATACGACGTGCTGTTACAATCTGACCAAAGCATCCTAATTGAGGCTGCAAAACCGTTATCGACTTACACGAGCATTGTAAATCCGAAGAAAGATTCGCCAACCCCGCCGGGGGACATGCCTGGCTATCCGGATCTCTCTCGTGATCTGGAGGCGGGGATCGGAGAAATTCGGACTGACCTAAATGCATTCCATGATGTAGAAATTCAGTTATTGATATGGAATGGCATGGCTAAAACCGATGCAGCCCTTAAACGTTGGATTCCATCGGTCATAGATCCGACGCAATGGAATGCTGTTCCCACGATAAAAGGAATCAGTTTGGATTCAGCCTTAGACATCCTCCAAACCGGAAAGAAGCTTAAAGTTTGGGGTCAGTTGCACAAGCAACTCCACTCTGATGAACGCAAGAAGTTTGTCGAGCACATTACGGCAATGCTATAGGAGGGGCCTCTAATGATATTGCACGTGCTGCACGTAAAGAACGGGCATTGTACTATTGTTGATCATGGTTCAAGAAAAACTTTGATTGACATTCATAAATTAGCAGAATCAGAAATGGCTGAAGAACAGGGAGGCTTATTCGAGAAAGTCGTGAAATCCTCTCCGGGTGGTTACGTTCACAAGGCGTCAGATCCTGTTGCGTACTGGGAGAAGTTCTTTGGCACGACGTTGGCGTTTCGCACGATAATTACACATCCGGATAAAGATCACATCAAAGGATTCAATGAACTTTGCGACACTATCGGAACCGTGAACTTGTGGATGCCGACACGACACATCGATACCATTCCAGATTCAGACGATGGGAACCGCATTCGGGCAATCGTAGATGGTAAGGAAGAAGGGGTCACATTCATTGAACCCAAGCGTGGATCCGACAACAGATATTTCGGAACTGGGGACTCAGACTGGGATCAAATTGAAATACTGCATCCTGCCAATTCACATCAATCAGAATCGTCGAATCAAGGTTCTTATCTAATCAAAATTCACTACGGCGTAAGCTCAGTGATCATCGGTGGGGATGCGGAGCAAGAAACATTCAAGTGGTTGCTTGATAAATATCCAGATGACCTGAAGTGTACCGTCTTTGTTGCGTCTCATCATGGGCGGCAATCAGGTTGGCCCGGCAAAGATGTCATGGAGCAGATGAATCCCCTCATGGTTCTTATACCGAAAGGAAAGATTGAGTCGAAGGATTCCGCTCTTGGGAACTATCAACGGGTGATTGGTGCCGAAAGGTATTTAACTACCTCTTATGCTGGAAATATACGTGTGACGCTGAACAAGCAGGACGATATCAACCTGTTTGAATGTGAACGGAGCACAGTGAACAAAGAACTGAATGAGATGTTGAAGAAAGCTCGAAAGTTGCGAATCCAGAATGTGTAAAACACAATCCAATCATGCACCGGTGAATGATGCAACAGTTTAAATGTGTATCGTTTGTGTTCGCTGATTTACGATGATTCTGTATGTGCGGGATCAGTGCCGGAGCGACTGGAAGCCGGTTGGTTGCACAGAGTACCATCTACACAGAATATGTGCATCTGAAAGCTCGTGACGCGCAGACAGTTCTAGAACGGCCGGAGGAGCACATCCGCTTTGATGTTTCGAAGCCCGAAGATCGATTTGATTGGCGTTTGTTCAGCATATGTGTTTGTCCAAGGCTATCAAGCGACGAGGTGTTGATGCACGGGACGTGGGACTCGGCAGTGACTATTCCAGATGTTAATGAGCGAATCTCATTGCAGGTATGTTGTTTGGTCTAAGTGGCAAGGCAATGAGTGATGAGGACATCGACAAGTTGAAGGAGGTCATGAGGATGACCGATCCAGTGAAGGCAATTGAGCGTGAGGCTGCTGAAAACAAAACGCGGGAGATTGCGATAAATCTGCTTATGAAAGGTATGGCCATAGACGAAGTTACCGAAGTCACCAATTTGGCGCGTGAGCAGGTCGAGGGGCTTCGTAAGCAAGTACATTGAATCGAGAGTGAACAGGACCCGAAATCGGCGGGAGTGTCAACTATTTTGTGTAAACTCATTTGTCAAGCTTTCTGCGTGATGCCCGCTTTTGACCACCTCCAAGTAGAATCTCCCATTTCTACTCCCAGTTGAGGCTGTCAAGGTACGCTTTCCCGCCTTGACAGTCGGTTCAATCTGTCCGTCCATCCTTGTGAAACGGTGGCATTCCACACCTGTGTGGAATCCGCCTTAGCTGCGCTCTTTAAGAGAGGTACGGCGTGATCCGGTCCCCAAAGTAAATCGCAAGCTGCCCCAAAATCTGTCCCCAATTCGCAATCCTCATTGTCCACTTTCTCGTCACTTCCATCGTCGCCAGGTAGAGCATTTTGGTTAGCGCCTCATCGCTTGGGAAGATGCTTTTTCCCTTCGTCACTTTGCGCAATTGACGGTGATATCCCTCGATGATGTTTGTCGTGTACATGATGCGTCGCATCTCGACTGGGTAGCGATAAAACGTTGCAAGTTCATCCCAGTTGTCTCGCCATGTCCGCACACACAGCGGATATTTTTTTTCCCATTCTTGTTCAAATCGATCCAATTCCAGTCGCGCTGCCTCTTCCGTCGGCGCTTTGTAGATCGGCTTGAGCGATGCGGTGACCGCCTTAAAATCCTTGTACGATACGTACTTGAGTGAATTTCTTATCTGATGCACAATGCATTTTTGAATGTCCGAATTCGCAAAGCTAGCTGCAATCGCCTCGCTGAATCCTTTGAGGTTATCCGTGGAGAAAACAAGCACATCCTGAACCCCACGCGCCTTCATCTCCGTCAAAACACCAAGCAAAACTTTGCGGATTCGTGCTCGCCAATCCACATGCATATATGGGGTTCACGTACGTTCACCCTGCACTTCTCGCCTAGCTCCGACCTGAATTTCCCTATCAAGTTCGGCTACATTGTCCCGTGAGCTTCATAAAATACCGTTACCAGTGTCCCATGTCACGGTAGACGCGCGCTCACAATCCAGAGCGGGTGGGTTCTCGCCACACGAATTTCAGCGGCTTTCAAGTCGCACTTACACAAACTATTTTACACCCTCTGTTTCTTCGATCTGGTTCACGGGCTTGGGAGAGATGTTAAGGACGTTGATAAATGCTAGGTTCAGGAACTGCTCAATGTGTTTTCGCATTGGCAACAACACTCATAGCGATTTACTCACATGGATGACCAACCTGAGATAGCTAAAGGGCAGTTTTCGAACTGTCCTTTAAACGGTTCGATAATTACGTATGGCAAAAAGTAAATAGTGGAATCATGGATAACAGAAGGCACTTTCATGGAATGGATGTGTTTAATCTGTTGCCTTTTTTTCCAACCCCATATCCAGATGAACTACTATATAGTATTCTCGCACGATATCATCGATTGAGCCAAAATTCTTCGATTAAGCAAACCATGGTTGATTTATTCGGTACAAATAACGCAACGGCAGTTATTGGTTTTCCTAACCGCTTAGGGAGACTCGTTGAACAGTTTCCTCCAGGTACAGGATATACTGCCTTCATGTTAATAACGAATCATTCGTTGCTTCCTTTGTTTTCCCCATTTCTTCCAATTGCTCGTGTCGAAGAGGTGGAAAATGCGATGATTTCCAATCATGATGGGATGGGCATTGCAATGAAAGTTGGCGTTATGCCAAATAAGATTCCTATGCAAAATTTCTTGCGATATTGTCCAATCTGCCTACAACAAGACGAGGATCATTTTGGTGAGATGTACTGGCATCGATCTCACCAGATTGCCGGAATCCATGTTTGCTATAAGCATAACGCCTACTTAATTCGTGCAGAACAAACTGAGTTAATAGGGTTTAATAAACAATATTTTCAAATGCCTGCTGATACATTCACCAGAAATATCCAATTAAACGATTCCTTGGATCTTCATTTCATGCTCGCAAAGCAAGCTCATTGGTTGGTAAACAATAAAATACATAGTCCTGGTTTAGATATATTATATGAAAAGTATGTTGCACTATTAGATAAAAATGGTTATCTTACGGTGAAGGGAACCGTAAAAGCCAATGATTTACTGAATGCTTTTAAGTGTACATACGGTGAGGAATTTCTTTCCGATATGTATTCAAATCTTGATTTTGGAAGTCAAGACACATGGCTTCATAAATTGGTAAGATCACCGCGAAGGGCACAACATCCTATCAGGCATTTGTTGTTAATGCATTTTTTAGGAATTACGCCGGAACATTTTTTTTAAACAGGATATAGCTTGCATTCATCCGTTTGGCGAAGGACCTTGGCCTTGTCTGAATGCCGGTGCTCTCCATTTCAAGGAAAACGTCATAGAGGATTGCATTATCACAAGAGACTATAAAAGCAGTGCCCACGTCGGGACGTTTCGTTGTCATTGTGGTTTTGTTTATTCCCGTCGTGGCCCAGACCAAAGTCCTCTAGATCGATTTAAAATTGGACGCATCAAAGCGTTTGGCTCAGTTTGGCAAAATGCTTTGCGGGAAAAGGGGAAGGATCCATCTCGATCATTACGTTCGATTGCGCGGAGTATGATGGTTGACGTGGGAACTGTAAAAAAATATTTGCAACTTGATGTAAAGGGCTATTCACCAGATTCCATGAAACGGAGTCTTGATGAAGATGTACGAGATAAGTACCGAATTGAATGGTTGCGGCTTTTGAATGAATATCCCAATTTATCGGTAACTGGGATTCGGAAATTGTCACCCAAAATCTATACGAAACTTTATCGATATGATCGAACCTGGCTTTTACATAATAAAACAGCTGGTTTTTTAGATAGATCGTATTCACATCGAGTTGATTGGTCTGTTCGTGATCAGGAAATACTGCTTAAGATCACTAGAACGATAGAAACAATCGTTTTGAAACAAGATAAACCGATGAGGTTGACGATTAGTTCAATAGGCAAATTGTCAGGAACGTTAGCCCTATTGCAGAAAAATATGGATAAGCTACCAAAAACAGCGGAATATTTGTATGGCATAGTGGAATCAGTAGAAGAATTCCAAATACGCCGGATACAGTTGATTGCTAAGCAACTTCATCAATCCAATAAAGAAGTCTTATCTTGGAGAATTATGCGTGCGGCAGGAATTCGTTCAACGGTAAATGAACATGTCCGATGTGCAATTACCAATGAAGTTAATCGGTATACAAATTTTTCACGGGTGGAAATGGAAAATGAAAATATCAAACAAGGATTGGCCATTCAAAAAAGGTAAAGAAGTCACACTGTATTGGATGCAATCCCCTAAAATGGAGGGGGAGAGTAAACAATGGGTAATCACAGCCATATTTAAACAAGACGCAGAACCTATCCCCGTTAAATTGCCGTGGGGACTTTTACCTTATCTCCGAATTGGAAGGGTCTATGTGGATGGTGTTCGTGGTCAAGCTGCTTCAAATTTATTACAACGGGATATAAAATTCCAACAAACAGTTAGACCCATAAATAAAAGAGCAGGGGATGTCATTCCGAGAACTTCTTATCCACTCAATGTTAGCTCAAATTTGGCTCAAATGTGTGTGTATATTAAAAATGGTAGTGAAACCCTAATCATACCTTGCATAGAAATCATCCGTGCTTATTTATGTCCCAATAAAACAATGTGTAACGCTGTGTTGGATCCGATTGGGTTACAGCAAATTGCAAGTGTCAGGGCCTTGTCTAATCAAAAAATGGAGTTACAATTCACAAATTCAACCCCGGTTAATTTACTTAAATCAAGTGAATTTATTAACAAAATTGCGCATATTCTAACCGACGGAAATTTGAAGAATACCTGGAATTCAGTTTGGAACTCGCTGAATCATCCTCACAAGGAGGTGATAGATTGTATTACACCTGATCTATTGAATGCCCAATGGACTGTCCTTGGATTATATACAGGAAGCGGATTCCTTGTGACAGAAATTTTGAAGATAGAGCAGAAAACGACCTTCCCTTTTCAAATGATAGATGTTTTACATCCTAAACTCGTAAATCAAGATGTAGGAGGATCTCAACATGGAGGTCGAATTATAAATAGAAATTTCCCCCTGAATGTAGAGGCTTCACTTACGCAGAAATCACCCAAGAATTTCAGGAATCCAAGGATGATAGTTGATCAAATTGTGATTTTTCAAACTGGAAATAACATAAAAATCAATAGGATATTTAGTGATTTAAACAATTCGTCCAATACTTTAAAGAAAAAAGTGACACGAAGAGTCCGAATGGATGATCGTGCGACGGAGGAAATTAGTTTTTATGATGTGGCAGGTACAGGGAATGTGCAAGCGGCGGAATTCAATAACTTAAACGGGGAGATTGATGGGAAACTATCCCCGTGTTTTCATGAGTTTGCGAGAGCAATTCAATATATGGGTCAAAGTCGAGGATATCAAGTAGATTATGTCGAGGAATCGATTCCGTATTTTTTAGAGGAGAATCGGGACTATCTTTTAGTGCGTATCAAAGCGAGATATCGATGCGTTTGGATATTAGAAATGGACCAATTGCAATCAAATTCCACGTTGATTTTTATTGCAAAAAATGATGAAAAAACAACTGGCGAAGCGATGGCAAAACATTTAATCGAAAAATTCCTTTCGCCGCGTGGGTGGGATAAAGAGGGTATTCAAAAGATAATAGGTATGCGAGTGCGCTGGGCGAAACACACTACTTCTTTTATGATCTCTTGGGGCGAACGTCTTGGCAATAAAGTTAACGATTTAGATATAGTTCGTATTTGACAATACCCCACCTTTTGCTTAGTTTTTAGCCACTTCGATTACCTGAGCGTGAGCCACTCTATACATCTTTTTATCCATATATGGGCGCTATTTACATGGGCCTCCATGGGCATGATTCTTTGCGAAGGTGCGATCTTCAAGGGATTTCGCTAGGCAGACAGCCTATCATGCCCCTCACTCCATGTAAAGAGCGCCAGATCAACTGGAAACTCGCTGGCTCACATTGAAGTGATCGAAGTGGCTCAATCTAACATGCGCGAAAACAAAACCTATATTCACAGTGCAAAATTTGCCCGATTTATCAATTTTTGTATCGAATGAGTATTTTACATGAGTTATGCAGTTGTCCCCAATAATTGGGTATTGGTAGGTTCAAACCATCTCATTTCCAGTTTCGTTGGCCAAA
>NZ_LPVJ01000034.1 GCF_001516615.1 Ferroacidibacillus organovorans
CTTCAACGAAGCGACAGGAAGACCGTAGTCTATGCCAGAGTTTCAAGCCATGATCAGAAAGAGGACTTGGAACGGCAGAAGCAAGTCCTTGAAATGTACTGTGCTGCACAAGGATGGACGTTCGAGGTCGTTGCTGATCTTGGATCAGGCATGAACTACCACAAAAAGGTTTGAAACGACTGTTGAACGCCATTTTGCAGGATGAAGTAGGAAGGCTGGTCATGACGCATAAAGACCGACTTCTGCGGTTTGGAGCAGAACTTGTCTTTGCTATTTGCGAGGCGAAAGAAGTGGAAGTCGTCATTCTCAACCAAGGAGAAGACACCACGTTTGAAGAGGATCTTGCCAAAGATGTACTTGAAATCATTACGGTATTTTCTGCGCGGCTCTACGGTTCCCGGTCACGCAAAAACCAGAAATTGATTGAAGGCATGAAGAAGGTGGTTGACGATGCTGAGAAGCCATAAGATTGCGCTTGATCCAAACAAGCAGCAAGCCACCTATTTTTCTAAAGCCAGCGGTGTGGCTCGGTTTGCCTACAACTGGGGTCTTGCGGAGTGGAAGCGCCAATACGAGGCGGGTGAAAAACCAACGCAAGCTTCACTTCGTCGGCAACTGAACGCGATCAAGCGCGAACAGTTCCCTTGGATGCTAGAAGTCACCAAAAACGCGCCACAAATGGCATTGATTCACCTTGGTGATGCGTTTTAACGGTTTTTCGAGGCGTTGCGAAGTACCCAGCCTTCAAAAAGAAAGGGATTCATGACAGTTTTACGCTCACGAATGATCAATTTTCCGTCAGTGAGAAGCGCATTCGCATTCCGAATCTGGGATGGGTACGAATGCGGGAAGTGTTGCGTTTCTCTGGCAAGATCCTATCCGCTACCATTTCGCGTAAGGCAGACAAATGGTTTGTGAGTATCACGGTGGATACAGAAGAGATGCCGCCAATATGCGAAAACCAAGGCGATTGTCGGCGTGGATTTGGGTGTCAATCGATTAGCCACCTTGTCTAACCACGATCGATCGACAAACCACGTTGATTTCCAGGGAAATTGTCCATTCTTGTAAAATTGTGCGAGATGAAGCTCCACTCCCCTGCCAAACACTCACTCTCCCGCCTGATCGAGTGGCATCATCCGGATCATCGTGCTCACGTTTCCAAGAAGTCGCTGCGCGATATTTCGCAGGTAAGGGTCTTTCCATTCTTGCTCAGTCCACTGCGGCGACACCATTGCGAGTCTTTGCGCCATCTTTGAAAGTATGATTTCGCGATCCGGTTGCACAGACAAAGACGCGCGTACTAAGGACTCCATCCCTTCCATGATCTCTGCAAGCATTTCTGCAAAATCCTGGTGATGCATCAACGTATCACACTGCATCCGGCCTTCACTGCGCAGCGCGCGCATGCCTGTTTCAAGCGCTAACAAGTTGTCGACAAACCGGTGCAGAGCCAGCAAGAAACCGCTGACCGAAGCGCGATCGAGCACGCCATGACGCGGCTCATTGATCATTTGCTCAACGACGGCCATCGCATTGGTACGCGCCAAACGCACTGCTTTGCGAGCGTCTGATGTCGAGACTCGGTTGCCATCCGCCCCTCTCATCTGCTGAAACACCGTCCGCAAATAACGGCAATCGGCGCGCAAAAATTGCCCAACGCATTCGGGACATTGGTAAGCTGCCAGGTTGGCCAAAGCGAAAATGCAATCAGCGCAAGCGCACTCCCTATCATCGTATCAAGCAGTCGATCACGCACCGCGAGTACTGGCGCCATATGTTCAAAAACGACAAGAGTACCACAATCTCCGATGTGATGAAGACTGAAAAAGGAGGTAGTTGTAGTTGAATACGGTGTAAAGAAGTGCCGCAAACACGATGATCCAGACAATGCTGAACAGCGGCACTGGCTGAGGAATGGCGATCAGCGCTGACGTGACGACGACCCGATTGCGGT
>NZ_LPVJ01000035.1 GCF_001516615.1 Ferroacidibacillus organovorans
ATCCTGAAGTCTGGTTCTATTTGGCATTCGAATGGTCCCCGTGGTCGACCAACTGGGAAAAAGATGCGTGGGGCCTGGGGCACTCGCTAGTAAACTTGACTTCCGTGATATTAATTCTCTCTACCAATTGAAGAAGCATGAATTGGATAAATCTAGTGCGTTTATTGACAGCATAATTACCTCTGAAGAAAGGAACATGCAGGAGACTTTGTTTACAAATTATCGTCGAATTACGATCACTACGAATAAAATTCGCATCTCAAAAGTATTGCTGGCTATGAGATACCTGTACACACTGGCGTCAATCTATCAACAAAGCGCAATAAGTAAAATAAATTTTTCCAAACGGGAGGAGTATAAGTACCTCGCTCCAATTGTCGATATTTCCGAATTGAGCAGTGCATTTGCAAATGCGCATAATATTCCGGAAAACGAGGCACGCTTTATTTTTGACCTGTTTATTTTCGACATAACTTGTGGCCTTGATATGTTTTCTCAACCGCTACTCCCCGTTGCCGATGGCAAAGTAATTTTTTGTCCGTCAGTCATAATTCAAATGCGCCCATCCCGAGTTGTGGAGAACTACCTCAGTCGTTTTGACATTGATATTGGTCAAAAGGGACGAGAATTCGAACGGAATTTGAAGATGGCTCTTAAGGAACGGGACCTCGGTGTCAAGGTTGTTGGGAAAAAGCTTGAGTTTGTGGCTTTTGATCAAGAACCGGTGGAATTCGACTTCCTAGCCATGTTCGAAAACCATTTAGTGATAATGGAAATGAAGTAACTATATGGAACCTTTTCGGACAAGGACTATTTTAAACGGGAACAACAGGTTATGTACGGAGTAGAACAAGTAAATAGGAGAACCAAAATTGTTCAAAGAGATTGGGACAAAATAAAAAAATGCTCTGACATAGATTTGCCGGATTCACCGCCAGCGGAACAGAACATACTGAAAATCGTTTGTTTGAATATTTTCGGCTTCACAGCCTTTGAACGAAATGGAGTACTTATAACTGATTATTCCGCCTTATTGCGGTTTTTCTCTGGTCCTATGGTCAATAGGATTATTGGAAATAGAAACAGTGTACAAATTGAGCCAGGATTGAGGTTGTGGTCGGGGGGTAAACCTTCAGTTGCGGATTTCGTAGATACTTACATGAACCTGCAGCGATTCGGAGCATCGTGCGCAATTTGGAACTCCATACTGTATCTGGACTTAGAATTCAAAAAGATGATTATAACATCTTCTTCATTGATTACTATTTAAAGACCGTCCCTAATGATATGGAACTAAATGGTCATATCTAAGTTTAGACTTGACCAACTGGTTATACCATTGTTGTTATGGCGCATTATCGAAAATGCTGCATCTTTGACGTAAGCATGGCAAATCGAAGTTAAATAAATGGACAGGGGATAACTTTCGTACTCCGAACGAAAAACACCAGGGGGACTGCTCGACCAACTTGTAATCTTTACAATGATCATACTTTGAGCTTGTTGAGCGTCCCTGGTGACACTGTAGGTCAGTATTACTAGGGACGCTTTTCCTTTTAGGCTGCGGACATTATATTGTAGCAGTCCATGGACAGACAATACCGTCTTGTATTGGCCATCTTGCGATGGACAAAACAGTCAGTCGCAGATTCTTAAAGTGGGCTGGTATATCTTTCGGAGACCGATACTGTACTGGAGAAAGAAACTCAAGCATAATCGGGTGACTCCAACGCAAATCATCATCATGCGCGTCTTCTAGAAAAAGAGGCTGAAAACCATCAGCGGATATGGACATAGCTAAAATAAGGCGCAAGGTGAAGAACAACGGAACTCCGTTTGCGGGAAAACCGCACTTACGGTTGATGCAGAAGGTGCTGGCAACTCCAGCCCTTTACTCTACGCTAGGAGCATTCCTGTAATGAAGTAATTCGGGGTTTGAAGCAATAAAAAACTCCTGATAACGTGGTTGGTGACAAAACCATCACGAAAAATCAGGAGGTCGTACGACAACATGAGTATATCGCAGAACAGGAAAATTCGCAGTATCACAGATTCAACCTTGGTGATTGGCGCAGATATTGCCAAGAAAGTTCACATCGCCCGCGCCAGCAACGCACGAGGTATCGAACTTGGTAAGTCCTTGTCCTTTGACAACACCAGGCATGGCATGGATAAGTTGCTGATGTGGATGCGGTCCATCATGGCGGATCACGCTTGTGACAACATCATTTTCGGTGTGGAACCGACAGGCCACTATTGGATGAATCTCGCTCAGTTTCTTCGTCAACATGGAATTAAGGTGGTTTTAGTCAATCCCTTGCATGTGAAGAAGAGCAAAGAGCTGGACGACAATAATCCGACCAAGAATGACCATAAAGATGCCCGCGTCATTTCACAACTGGTTAAAGACGGACGCTACTCCGTACCGAACATTCCCGAAGACGTCTACGCAGAATTGCGTGTGGGAATGAATCAACGAGAGCGCCTGGTCGAAGACCTCAAGCGTGTACAAGGACGTGTCCACAACTGGGTAGACCGCTACTTTCCTGAGTTCACAGAGGTCTTTTGTGACTGGGAAGGAAAAGCGGCGTTGACCTGCCTTCGGCAGTGCCCTTGTCCACAGGACGTAAGCGTAAAAACTGCGGAAGAAATTGTTCACATGTGGAGAAGTGCAAAAATTCTTCGAGGCGTGGGCATAAAGCGGGCACAAGCGCTTGTGGATATCTCTTTGCAATCCATTGGGCTGACACAGGGACTTGGCATGGCACACGAGGAATTAGCGTGCTTGCTGAAGCAATACGACCTGTTACAGCAAGAACTCGGGCAGTTGTTAACGAAAATCGAGCAGCTACTTGAGAGCATTCCAGGTGCCGCTCAAATGCTAACCGTACCAGGTATTGGCGTAGTGACAGTGGCGGGCTTCATTGCGGAAGTTGGGGATGTGTCGTCCTATGAACATTGGCGCCAGATTCAAAAGCTAGCAGGATTTAACCTGCGGGAAAATAGCTCAGGAACGCACAAAGGCAAGAGCCGCATTACAAAGCGTGGACGCCCCAGATTAAGAGCACTGCTGTACCGAGCGACGCTTGTGCTAGCAGCAAAGAATCCACAGTTCCAGGCATTACATAAATACTTCACGCGGCGTGTGGATAACCCACTCAAGCCGATGCAATCATTGATTGCACTCTGTTGTAAATTGATTCGCGTATTATTTACGCTTGGCACCAAAGAAGTGGACTATGCACCTGAAAAGGTTCTTGGACCGATACGTTCCACTGAATTGCAACAAGCTGCTTAAATTCTCTTAAACGACTCGAACGCAGAGCTATGCAATTGACAAATGAAGCACGGAGAAGCCGGTACGATACACACCATACGGGCACCGACCCTGGTTAGGAGCTTAACTGGCCTCCACCCTTCGACAGGCAGAACGATGGAATGCAAAGGGCCGAAAGTGGGACCCCGTGAGACATGGGAGGGTACGCCGCGAAGGTAATTGTGGAGATCCAAAGTGCGACCATAATTTAACAAATGGGGCTAGCCCCCTAACGTAATCGCACACCCCTTGTCCAGAAGATTCCCACAACAAGAGTCTGACAGCACTCTGTCTACTGCGTCAAATGTGAAAGACTGCGAATGAGTGAGAAAACAAGAGAAAATGAAAGATTATTGAGGGAGGAAGATGGAGTGGAATTAGGGCGTGCCCCCACCATTCGTGATTACGAGGTGGGGAGGTTACTTAACAAGCTTTGTTCCAAAAATGCCACTACGCTTAGCGGGTCAATTCCCGCATCCCTATACATTTGCATAGCTTGACTACGCCACTGCTCATCGCCGGTACCGGTAAAGCTCAACCGAGCCTGACGAACAACTCCAAGGGCTTTTTCTGCCCAAGAACGAAAATCATCGATATGCCAGTACGACACGTCCTCGACGAATGTCATAGCCGCTTTATTGATTGTTTTGGCCGTGGTAATCATTGCGGAAATGATCCTGGCGTCTTGATTCAATTCCTGAACATTTTTTCGGATCCATGTCGGGTGAGATACTGCTTGGCGAACTTTGTTTGCCCCTACTGGTGTCGATTGATCACCTTCGGTTTTGTCTTCTGCAACAATGCATAGGTCATCACCAACGATCCACCACGGGTCAGGACCGGCAGTTTCGTCTGAATTGTCAGCCTGATATCCCAACATTCTTCCTAGTTGCACATGTGCGTTTTCAAAAAGTGCAGAGTCGTCACCGTTCAAATCATTTAGAATTTCATGCACTCTCTTTTCAAATTTACGGTCACTTGACGTACCAAGGCGCTGAAGAACTGACTCAAGATTCTCGATAACAGTAGCCAGAAAAGGATCGCCTGCAGATTGTTTTTGGCTTTCGTGTTGTCCTAACGTTCGTAACCAGGTAACCGAATGGGTGCACGAAGCTGCTTGGCTGAACCGTTGCCTTGCAACAGATGCAAACGAAGGGTCGCCGTTTTGTGAAGCCAACCACGCAGCGCTGCCAGCTAGATAGTACCAAAACCCTCGATAGCCCTTTAAATCGTCTCCGTCTAAACTTTGCAGTACCCGACTTGCATATTCGACTGCCCCTACGTAGTCCTCTCTCCACATGGCATACTGAAAGTCAACTTCGTGTTTTGCAGCTACGAGGAGTTGGCCCATCGCAGGTTCTGGGGACTTAATCATGTCGTCACGCCGAGCCACAATTTCTTGGTCTACTTCATCCCAGTCCGAACCGTGAATTAGAAAGATGTCTAGATTCTCAAGGTAGTCATCAGGAGTTGCAACTTTTGATTCTGCGTAGCCAAATTGCAATTCGGCCTGAAGTTCTGGGTGAAACAATTTAATGTTCTGTGATTGAAGCAGACTGTCGGTGAGTTCTTGTCCAAGGACACACACAGCTGCATAATCGGTGGCACTACGGGTGCAACGACCGATCGCTTGAACGATACGCGTGCGAATGCGATCGTTTAAAATTACAGTCGACGCCATGCGGGTTTCCAAAAACCTCTCATGGAGATTGGTTGTTCGGGGAAGTCCTTTGACGACAAGAAGACGACATTCATCTCCAAATAGATCAATTCCCTCAAACCTATTTGCCAAGATTGCAACAGCGCTTTTGGATTTGAGAAATTCGTCTTTGGTTTTTTCCAAGTCTGAAGCATCGAAAACTTCGTGCTTTGTGTGCTTCTCCAAGACATCGCGGAAAGAATTTGCTGAATTGAAATCCGGAACAAGAACCAGCGTTCGGAGCGTATGTCTTGTCATTTCGATGACGACTTCCTCCGCTTTGTCTTCCGTTAGTGATACTTCCGGAAAGAAAAACAAGCGTCGGCCAATACCATGTTTATCCCATCCTTTCGGAGCGGCTAACCTGTGTATCGTCTGAACGCCAGTGATGCGCTCTAGATCGCCACCGGACCCGAGGGTGGCGGACATATAAATCCGTTGTGATGCCCCATTAAAGGGTTCGTGTACAAGTGACGGCGGCAGTAGCGGGCGAATTAAAACTTCATTCCAACTCAGGTACAAATGGCACGCTGATAATTGGTCGCGAATCAGTGACCAAGCAAATCGCATATTTTCGCTTTGCGTATGTTCGTCGAGTAAAGCGATGAGTGTCGGAATGATATCGAAAAACTTTGGCGTTGGAACTTTCTCCACCCATTGACGATCCGATGGACTAGGATTGTCCGACTCCATGCGAATATATTGTGACCGGGGAATTATGTGTCGGATTACGCTTAGAATTTGTTTGTATAGAGTTTCCTGTTCCGAACGGGAAATACTCACGGACCAAAAACGAGTTACATAGTTCTCGGCCGCATGAGCATCGTCCAAAATAATTACGTCCGGATTGTAAAATACGGGATTTATATTGAATAGACCGTTATAGGTCGTGACAGCAATGGCCTCACTGTTGGAATACTCGCTACGCGCTGTAGGATCGTATGAAGCCTGTCTTCCAACGAATGCATTGGTTTTTATTCCGTATTTGGAGGCAGATTGTTCAACCACCTGGTGCACAAGCTGTCGAGTAAGGCAAAGGTATACAATTCGTTCATTATTGGCACGGCGTCTGAATTCACCGATGAGAAGACCGATTAGGGTTTTTCCGCTTCCAGTCGGAAGTTCAAGTGCAACGTCCTTCTTATTGAAGGCATGTTCCTGATAATCACGTAGAATGTCCGCTTGGTGTGAGAGAAGACCTTGCACGGAACGGTTTTTCAGATCGTTGAAGAGTGCTTCGGGACTATCAATGATGGATTTGCCTTTATATCGCGATTTGAACGCCACAGAAACGCCTCCTCAAGAACCAACATCAATTGTCGGCATATGGATGAAAACCCGAAATGGTAAAGGTCGGTCTAATTTCGTACTACAAAATTCAATCCTCGTCAGATGGCAGAGACCGTCGATATTTAAGCAGTTCATTGACCCGTTTGGGGGCAAGGATTTCATTCAGATGATCCACGGGAACCGACCATAATTCCTCGATGGTTTTAATATTGGTCTGGGACAGTGCCAGATATTCCCCACGTGCCAATAAGATTGGAAGTCCCAATAGATCAAGTACTGAGGCCGGTAAGCCGACTTCTAACTGCTTTGTAAGGCTCTCCACATCGTCAGCGGCAGGGATTCCATCAAAAAGTGTTAACGACGCAATTTGATACGCCGAACGAAGATGGTAGCGCGTGGCGTCTGCGAATTTGCGAATGTCCCCATGCGTGATAACTCCACTAAACGGATTCGTGGTATAACGTTGTTCAATCACGTTTGTAGGTACGCCGTCAATCCAATCTCGAAGTATTGCTACCCGTTTGCATCTTGCGTAGTAATCAAAAAAGTCTTGGGCATTTCGTTGAAGTGCTTGGACTATTGTATGCGAGTATCTTCCTGCCGCAATAGACGGCCATTTTGCTTCTGATTGGCCCCTTTTCATCATAGGCGTATATCCATTGTCTGACTCTGGAAGGGTTTGTACCAATGCCATTATATCCGTTGCACTAAGGGCAATTCCCATAAAGGACTTCAGTAACTCAACCAATTTTAGTGCAGAAGAGAAGGATAGAGATGAGTTACCGCAGGCGCGACCAAGTAGTGTGAGCTGAACAAATTCCGCCTCTTGTTCCACCAGCCCTAGCGCAATCATTTTCTTCAAGAGTGCATCAAGGTTTTGTTCCATCGCGGTCCGCCACTGTGGCAGCTTAGAATTTGCCAGATAACCGCCGTATGTGTTCAACAATAAACGAACAACACTGTTTAGTTCTATTCGTTTTGTTTGTGCCAATAATCGAATTATCCATGTCTCCAGATGGCCAACGTCGAACGACGAGTTCAGTTCTTCTAATTTCCCCATGACATATTGATGAAATCGAAGTTCTCGTTGGTGGGCGTTGTCTGCCAGAATGATAGATGTTCCCTCTTCATTAAATCCTAGTCGCCCAGCTCGACCAGCCATGTTTTTATACTCCGCTACAGTGAAGGGACGTCCATCGTCGCCGACAAATTCTTGTTCAGCAATAATTACGGTGGACGCGGGAGTATTTATCCCAGCTGCAACGGTTGTTGTAGCTGTCAAAATTCTTAAAGTGCTATTGGGATCACGAAACGTATCTTCAACAATAATTCTTTCATCTCGTGAAAGGTTTGTATTATGAAATGCTGTCCCGCCATTCAAACAATTTCGTAGCTTAGCGGATGCAACGGAAAGGTCATGAACTGGCAGTTCTGCCGATGGCCGAACTGATTTCAAATATAAATCCAGATCTGTCGCGAGATACTGGGCGCACCCCTCGGCAGAACCGCGTCTATTCCGGAAGATAATGATTTTCTCGTTGTCATTGTTTTGAATGAGTGTCCGAACCAAGGGAATAATCAGGTCTTGGGAACTGGGCTTGTCCCGGCGAATTCTCACGGTTCCAAATGGTAGTAACTGCTTCGTTCCAGTAGTCCCATCGGGATTTAAGTACTGGAATATCCCACTACGATCGAGTACTCCTTCAATCAGTTTCACTGGCCGTTCAGTAGTCACCAGACTCTTGCAATTCAGCCAAGCATCAAAACTGTTGATATTTCCAATTACGGCGGATAAAGCTATAATTTGCGGATTAATTCCTTGTTCACGAGCCGAGAGGAGAAAGGTAAGCAGCAATTCAACGTTAATCCCACGTGACGGATCGGCTATAAATTGTGCTTCATCAAGCACCACGAGACCGATTTGATTAAGAATGGTTGGTATGTTTACGATAAGGTTCAGGAACATTTCATAGGTGAGTGTCGCCAGATCGTACTTGCTTTGAATAAAGAGATCCGTTTGATCAGTATAGTCTCCAGTACACCTTATGACTCGTAATCCAAGCCCATCACCGTAGAGCTTTGAGAACTGATTGTATTTCTCGTTGACCAATGCTCTATAGGGGAGTAGAAATAAGGCTTTACGACCTTTGGTGATCGCGGCTGAAGCTGCCATTTCCCCAACAAAGGTTTTTCCTGAACTCGTTGGTGCAACAACAAGAAGGGATTCTCCATCCAAGATTCGATATTCGTTTACGGCTTGTAACTGTAAATCATTCAATCCACCTTCAAAATTCCTGGACCATTCGCTCAGAATAGCGTCAGGGAGTCCAAAGACGGACAAATCCTTGATATCGCGGTTAACTATGACAGCACGGGTCTCGGGAAATTCACGATAAAAATTTTCACCTCTACATAGTGCCGGTAAAAGGAGCCCACCTTCAACGTATCCCAACATTACTGGTGTCTGTTCGACCCCAATTTTACCAGCATCAGCTCTCACTCGTTCCATGATGTCGTTCACAGCTTCTGAAATATTGACTTGGATACTCGCAGCTTGTAAAACATCCAAGACAGCCTTCGTTAATAGGCCGTGACCGGTGCCAGGAAGTTCATATGCAAATTCATCCGTGTTGGCAGCGGCAAGAAGTATCCGTCCTGTGCCTGCAAGAATATTAAGAGGGGGAACCGGGCCGCGTGGAATGGGGCTGCTTTCAAGGACACGTGCCGGAGCGCCTCCACTGAAGCAGCAATCCAGAATGATGAATACAATCTTCGCTTGTGTTTCTTTAAAGCAATCGGCGATTTCTTCCATGGAAATAGTGGTCTCGGTGAGATCTGACACAGTGGTGTTATGAGTAACAAGTCGGTGATCATGTGTACCATGACCTGAGAATGAAATGATAACTGTGTCGTCTGACCGCGCCGACTTAAGCGTCTGGTTCAGACTTTCACGAACATTGTCAATCGTGGCGTCACTATCAACTAAGAGTTTTGCCTGTATTTCTGGAACGGTGTCCTTAAAAAGTGCCCAAAGAGCTGTCGCGTCTCTCCGTGCGCCTGTTAAATCGCTGATGTGGATATCTGCATATTGATTAATTCCAATGAAGTTTGCAAGTATCGTCATGATATCCCTCATTTTATAAAGTTTTAGAGTTCACTTCGTTCTCATAACTCATCATTCAATCATATGAAGACGTTTAGGAGCGATATGGCAATTATACTATGACGGGGATTTTTGGTCCCTTCTTTCAGTCGGGTGACATTTTAAGTGTAGTGATGAAGGAAGTAGGCGTGTGGAGCAAGAGTCGAACCTTAACTTTACTTCCATGAAAATGTAGGAGATTCTAATGCGGTCAAATCTCGTTAACAGAACTGAGAAGAAGAAAGGGTATGACGATTTCAGACTTATCAGTTCAGTCGCAAATAGATTTTGGTAGGTTGGCGGGATTACCCAGGCAGCACATACACGCCTGGGTTTTGTGAATTCCTCTGCCTCAGGGTTATGGCATTTCGCCACGGAATTCATATCTAGAGGTGTCGGTAGCTGCTACGGACAAGCAAAATCTGATTACGCTTTGGGTTGTCATTCTGCCAAAACCGTTGCTGAACCTTTGAGGTAGACTACTCTCCCATGACTAAGTACCCTTACTCTATTGCTAACTTGTCAACAGAATTTCCGAATTCTTTTTGTAATGCCACTCGGCCTAAATCCGTAACTACGATTGAATGTCGAATTCGACCATAAAGTTCTCAGTACTGTCGTCTTCTGACCAACGATGCGCCGCAACATTCGCGTCATCAAGGGCATTGCATCCTTCGAGAATCTGAGTTTCACCACTTCTTTTAAACAAAGTCACTGCGTAACTTTCAATCTCCATCTTCCCATCGGCAAAAATTGAACGAGCCACAGGTAATACTCGGATCATTTCCTGACCGTACGGGATAGATATGCATTTATCGATAACCATTCTGAAATTAGTGGCTTCCATTTCCGCACTCATCAAAGTTCAATCCGAGATTCATGTGCATATGCAAACAATCGGGGGTATCGCAATCAGCTACGACGCCGCAGCAATAATCAAGTAGCACATGAACCGTTGCTGAGCATATCGGGCATGTAAACGTTGTTTCTCTCAATCCATTACTAAGTAATTCATTAGCACTCTTCTGAACAACTTCAGTTATTGCTAGGATTTTTTCTAATTCGGTGTCTTTCATGAACTCAGCCCCCGGATTTATTTAAAGTGATCTTATCATGAGAACGTACGTTCGTAAATAAAGGAATCCTAATTCATTGGAATATGCTGCTTTGAATTCAAACTAAGTCGAAGTAGTGAATACCCAATGAATCTACTTCGGCTCAGTCGGCTTTTCTGTTCGAGTCGAAATTTTACATCAACGTACACAACTGTGTTCAAGTCAACCCTTCTCGTTCAGATTAATTTTCTTTTGTACGGCCTGTGTATCCGTCTCATAGATTTGGTTCTTCATTTTGGTCATGCTAGGTCATTTGGTAAGGCATGCCGCCGGGAAGAAGGCTTCTTAAGGTTTAATCAATCGAATCATGTGGTCACCAGCCACCTATCTCGGCTATGTTATCTATTTGTTCAGCTAAAAAATGGGAAGGTTCAGTTCGTGGATTCCTTGTTTTTGTAGTAATCCGAACAGACCTCCCAAACGCCATTTCGCGCGGGGAATTTTGGGAGCGGTGGCACGGTAAAAGAGAAAACAGGGCAAATGAGGCGAACTGTGTTCGACGATAGTGGTTGTCATTCGCACGGGTGTGTGCTCATAAAAGATAACTTGGAAGAGGATTCATGTAGAGTTACGCAGAAGTATCTTCCAATCGAAATTTGTCGGGAGTTGTCATCTATGAATCTTACTCTGCCACATAGTTTATATTTGGAACTCGGGGCTGTTTTCGTACTTGCAATAGTCGTAAATGCAATCACCCCCACCAAGAAACGTAAGTCCTCAAGGTCGCGAGGTTCCAACCAAAAGAAGAAAGACCAATCAAACACTCGAACTTCCTCTGCAAAACGTCCGGACGTTGAAATTCTTCTCAGTCCCATTGAAAAGCTCACATGGGCTGAATTTGAACGACTTTTGGCTCTTTACTTCCGTGATCACGGTTACGATGTTGAAGAACCCGGAATCGGCGGTAATGATGGCGGGGTCGATTTGGTCATTACTAACAAGCGCACGAAAGAGCGTACTGCTGTTCAAGCGAAACACTGGGCTGATCGTCGTCACGTCGGGCCAAATATCATCCGTGAACTGCACTCGGCACGTCTGAACACGAAACCTTCTTGTCTATATGCAATGCTTGTCACATCGTCTGACGTTTCACCTCAGGCACGCAAAGAAGCACAAGATAGGCATATCGAGTTTTGGCACGGGGCAACGCTTGTACATAGGCTGGAGAAGTGGGGCAAGTGGCAGGGAAATCAACGGCGTAGGCGTTCAAAGTGATGCGTTGTCGCCTAAGAGAAGAGAGGTCGGTAAAATGGGGATAAAGATGTCGGAGGCTTATTATAAACCTCAAAACTGTGTTATACGTGTAGATGAGGCCGAGAAGGTGAAAGCTTCTGAACTCACGAGTAATTTATATTGTAGCTCCGAAAATTGTATGGCACGGTTGAAGTTTGTTCATTCCTACAATAAAGGTGAAGATAGCGAAATAACCGTTCCATCACATTTCGCCCTTGTTTCCGGCAGCGACAGTCCTCATAGTGATGATTGCCAGTACAATGTGGGGGAACAAGTTAAAATCATTGCTCGTAAGGCCGACGACATGATGCAGAGCATAGCGGATGGTAAGTATAAATTCAGGTTACATCTTCTATTGGGTGCTTTAGCAAGGGAAGGCGAGTTAGTTGGTGCTCCAGCACAGAGTGGTTCAAACACTCGTGGGCAAGTCGAGACTACTTACACAACCAAAGGTAGATTAACAGCATATTTGTCAACTGCAAGGAAAGTTATGGAGTTGCGCTCATAGATAGAACTGGAACGCGACATCGCTCAATATGTCAAAATTCAATTTCGAGGAGATACTATTCGATGGGCTGATTTTTATTTTGAGCGCGAAAATCTGCTCCGGTGCTACGAACGAGTTAATAATCACAGTTACCCAATCTGCATCGAAGGGGAAGTAAGAACAATCCAGATTCCGTCCAACAGCCGTAAAACCGGAATGATACAGTTGAAAACGATAAGTGTTCAACCAAGCAGTGATGGGTACAAACGCATTCCTATGGTAAAGCTTTATGTGGTTAATAGAATTCCATTGGAAAGCATTACAGCGGGAACAAAAGTGGTCGTCTACGGAATTCCTAAATCAAGTTTAGTTCGTAATGATGATGCCCGGTGTATCTGGTTGAACATATCGATGTCGGTGAACCACAGAAATCAACTTTACATTATCCCTGACTAAGAACCTTCTTAGTGTTATTACGGGGATTGCATTGCCCTCTATCAGCGTCAAGGCGTGGATTTCCTCTTTATACGGAAGAGGAACTTTTGTATGAACTACTAAGTCAAGTCTCTCAACGGTCCGCCAGGCCGAGTCGCACGATTGACGCATAAGGTTGCCTCATTGAGTCCCTACATAAATTGTATTAGTGAGGCATTTCTTTGCGCAATCCATTGATCTCTTCATGTGTAAGTCCTGTTAATCGAGCGACTAACTCGACTTCCATTCCCTCCGACAGCATGTTCTGGGCGACTTCTATAGCCTTGAATCGTTCGCCTTTTTCTCTTCCATCTTCTCGTGCTCCATGGATGTTCGAGTTCCAGTCATGAATCGCCTTTTGCCGTGCTTCGTATAGTTCACGTGCCTCCCGATCCTGACTCAAAAATTCCAGCGTGGTCAATGCTTTTTTAATTGCCGGTTCCTCCATCGCAAGTTCCTCCATTCTTTCTTGCCCAGGTCCCAACAAGAACAGCGTCCAGCGCACCAACTTTCGTTGTTGACCCACCGCGATTTCGCGTAGTTTCTGAAGTTCAATCATATGGATTTCGATGTCATTCGTCAGGATGAGACCGGTACTGTCTTCCCGCAGATGAAACGTGTTGTGGTAACGGTCATTGTCGATGTAATTGAAACCAAGGATGTTGATGGTTACCGTGCGGCAGAGACTCCGATAAATCTCCCCCTGCACCAACTGGCTCCCATACATTCGCGCCCAGTAGTAGAGCGAACGCTTCTCCATATCTTGCTGATCTCGAAGCTGAATCTCGATATTAATCAGCGTTCCGCTGGCTGTCCGGGCCTTGATGTCAAGGACGGACATCTTATCATAGACTGTTGTCTTGTCGAGATACGGGTTGAGAATTTCAATCTCCGTCACGCCGGGTTCATTGGCGGACTCAAAGACTGCATTAAGAAAATCGAGCAAAATGTCCTTATTTTCCTCGATGCCGAATATGCGTTTAAAAACGAAGTCGACGCTGGGCTTGAGTAGCTCCATGATTATCACCTATCCCAGTTTAATCATACCATATCATAGGAATACTACTCATCTATTCAACGGAATTTGACCCTCACATCAATGCGATAATTGTCCCTCACATACTCGATCCGCTCAATAATCTGTTTGAGCAACCGGTTCTTCTCCTCGGGCATGCAGTCGAGTTGTTTCCACACCTCCTGCAGTTGTTCAATTCGCTGTAGCCGATCCTGGTCCGATATCGGGCCACCGACCTGCAGTGTCTCCTTCAATTGCTGAATGTCGTTTTCTTTTTTCATGATCAGGTCCTTTTGGTGGCCCAGACGTGTCCGATATTCCTGTTTGGTCAAGTCTCCAGATACATATATGTCCTTCAGACGGTTTAAACCTTCGTGCAGCGTCTCGAGTTCCGTTTCCTTTAACTTCAGTACCATTTGTGGGGTCATGTCTGGAGAATCCGATGTTTGAATCGGTTTCGAGCGGATTTCCTCCTCATAGTCGCGAAGGCTCTCCATCACGGCCAACTCAATATGCACAAGATCCGCACCGGGGTTGCCGCAGCGGTTCCCGTACGGGTCGATTTTCTGGCACTTCTTCACCAGCAAGGTACCGTTATCTTTCGGTTGAAACTGCCGGGAGGAGCCGCATTTGCCGCAGTACACAAGACCGGAGTACACGTAGGTGCCGTGTCTGGTTCGCTTGGATTGAATTCGGCGTTGCTCCAACAGTTTCAGGATCTCAGCATGTTCCTCCGGCGTCTTCACCGCAGGGTGAGCGTTCTCAACGATGACCCAGTTTTCACGTGGATTTACCCGAAACGGTGCCGTCTTGCGATTCTTGTGTAATCCGCCACTGGTCTTGCCATACACGATACGTCCGAGGTGAACTTCATTTAAAGCCAATCGATACAGTACGCTTTCCTGCCACAACTTCCCCTTGGGGGATGGGACGCCCATGCGGTTTAGCTCCCAGCAGACGGCAGCGCATGTGGCACCACTAAGCAAACGTTGTTTGATGAAATTATAAATGTCCAGTTTTTCAGGATCGGGCTCGAGACTGCGAGCCTCCGAATTATAGAGGTAGGGGAAGGGGGCAGGACCGTTCGTCCAGTGACCGAGACGAGCACCAATCTTCTTGCCGCGCTGGAACCGTTTTTTGATCATCCGATACTCATACCTTGCAAAGACGCCCTCGATGTCGGTAATGAGTTCCTGGTCTTCGTCGTTTAAGTCGTACACTCGGGTTGGGGTCACAACGAGGGTATTGGAGAGTTTTAGGATTTTCTCGACGCGAGCGCGATCCTCCTTATCTCCACGGCTTAATCGATCATAATCCATGACGACGACCGCATCGTAAAAATCGTTCTCCACATCTTTTAAGAGGCGCTTGAATTCGGGACGGAAGTCAATGCTGTCCGAACTTCCGATTTCCCGGTAAATTACGTATCGCCAGTTGTTCTTCTTGACGAAATCGGTGAGGGCAGTCTCGTGTTTGAGGAGAACATCCTCTTCGCCATCGGTGTCGTCGCGACTTTTGCGCAGGTAGACGGCAACTTCGTAGATTTTCTTTTGTTCCATTTTAACATCACTCCAGTGACGTACAGAGATTCTGGTTTGATTGGCAGTACACTCAGCGCATGGCCCGATGGCCGATGGCTCCATCACTCGACCTGTTTCGTGTCCGGTGATGGAGCCCCGCTTGGATGTCCAACTTAGCTCTGCGTTTCAAAGCAGTCAACGGCAGGAGATGGAGCGGATCAAAGGCTTTGAGAACGTACTTGTTGGACAGATCACGAGCACGATCAAAATGAGTGGTCGTTCTGTAGCAGGGTCGTGTGATCTGTACATGAGGTTTCAGCAGGAGGTTTTTCCACGGACTGACGAAAGAGGGTCCGTTGCTGGCAAACAGAGCAGCGGATTTCGACGCTGTCCGTTGAGATGAAAAAGGAATCGTTCGTCAAGATGGTGTAGTGGCCAAGCGGGCAAATATAAATGGGTTTTCCCAAGTCGCCACGCCCTTTCTTGGGGTTGCAGCGAGTCGACCGATGCCCACAGGTAGCGGATCTCCCACTGTCCTTTTGTTCTCATTGGGCATCGGCCGCACGCCTACGATGCCGATGATCAAAATTCCATGTGTTCGCGATGCTTACGTTCTTCATATGCCCAGTCGATGTCACGATCATGGAAACAGGCAAATACGTTCTCTACGACTGACCGATATTTCAGTTCGGGCAGATTGCCATCCCACGAGCGGTCGTAGTTGACTAACGCATGAAAAAGGCCGTCCCCTTTTTTCGGGACGACCATCAGGGCGGAGATTCTGCCGTCGTTGATGCCAAACTTGGACGGCTCCTCGAATACACGGGCGTGTACGTAATATCCGTCCACGTTTCCCTCGTACCACGTGCCTCCAAAATGACTTGGTTTGACAGTGAACTCATATTGCATGGGTGAACGCCTCCCGAATTTATCAATCTTCCGGCTCGATGCCGTAGAGCACGCTCTCCAGGTATTCCCGTTTGTGATCCCGCAGCCACCTTGCCGCATCTTTGTTGTTCAGCAGATCCGTCATCTGAAGGACTGACCCATAGTCGAACATGCTGATTGCCCCAGACTGACGAACCGCTTCCAGACCCTCATACACGGGTCTTGGTACCTGTATCCTGTTCATATGATATTTCTCCCTTCGAACCTTAATAGAGTGCATGAGTCGCTGATTACCTGTGTTCATCCATCACCCGACAACCATAAACGTTGAACCCGACCAAGAAGTTAAATCTGTACGTCATTCTTGCGTAGTGCAGGAGTTCAAGTGCGTCTGATTTGTTGGACAACTGAATGGCCCCTTCCTCCCGGACGCGCCACACCATCTCTTCCAAGGTTTGCTTATCCACGAGTTTCAACACCTCCTCGCGTTGGCTGACAGCCTAACTCGTTTTTAGCCCGACAGCAACTTGCGCCGGACTGCCGTTAATCGTCCTCGTCGACGACCAAGTAGAAGAAACTTGTGTGACCTTCGATTCGAAATTGGTATCCATACATGATTTGTGCGTACGTGATGAGTTCCAATGCCTCGGCTTTGCTCTGGACTTTCAGGCTCCCTTCCTTACGCACACGGCGAACTTTGTCTTTCAAATCTTGATCTGGCATGCTGCATCCCTCCTTTCTCAGTGTGTCATCATAGCTTCGGGACCGAGCATGAGCAACGAGAAAGCTTGGCCATCTGCCATGTCTCTGTCCTGAGCACAAAGATGGGTAACTACGGCGTGTTGGCTGGTGTTGGTGTCATCATAGGCGGCGGTGTGGGGGCCAGGTTTGGCTGTGACGGGCTCACAAACCACAGGAGGGGCAATGGCGCACCCTGCTCCTCAATTGAGGCTGTGACGCCCCGTGTGGCGGCCATTCCGAGTGGTTCTCCAACATGGACCACCTGCGCAGAAGAAACTGTCGGTCGTAGCCCCTGCTCGATGACGGTGAGGCCGTTCCCGAGATCCAGCGTGACGCTCATACCTGTGACCGACGTAACGGTGCCGTTGTGAACCGCTTGCACAGTCACACCTGCCGGGCAATGGATAATCACGTTCAGCGGTTCACTGTTTGAATGGCCGACACCCGAAATTCGGTCTCCTGTATCCGCCACGGGCCAAACCCAGGCTGAACTAAGTGGGTTCCACGTCTGGTAGATTTCTGCCAAACGCAGTACCTCGCGCACATAGTCTGTCGAGTGGTTGTACTGAAAGACAGCCTGCATGGGATTCTTCTTCACGCCAGAAACGGATAGGTAATGGGCTGCGGAAAAGATGGCATCGACCGGATCGTATGGATCTATCTTGCCGTCACCGTCCGCATCGACGCCATACTGTGCCCACGTGGATGGTTCGAATTGCATAAACCCAATCGCACCTGCCGATGAGACGGACAAGTCGCGGCCAAAGTCGGTCTCCACCTTGTTAATCCCAGCGAGTATCGCCCATGGCACGTGATACTTGGCACCCGCTGCGTGGTAGAGGGGAACAAGCTGTGGCGGGATGGGTTCAACAGAAGCCGTCGACGAGAATGGCAGGGCGTTGTCGCGAGAGGAGATGACCACCCCAAGCGTCACAAGCAGGAGCAGAAACAATAGGATCACGATCGCGACACCCCACCCGCCGACTGCCGCGATGACCCAACCAATGATGCGTTTCGTGGGGCGTTTCATCCTTCCTCACCGCCGTCGCTATCGCTTCCCTTGGACTTGAATCGGCGGACTACGTTTTTGGCGAAGCCGCTCGTGCGACCAACGGACGTTGACGTTTCGCGTAAGTGGTCACGCACGTACACCACGGACGTTCTCAGCATTTCGTGGGGTGTCGGCGCGCGACCTTCGAGAGAATGGCACCGAGCACCCGCTTGCGAAACAAGAAGGCGAGAAAGAACAACAGTGACACGAGCACTTGTTGTAAAATGAGCAGCCCGGTTGTTTTGGTCACGACGTCGGCCAACAGCAATGTGAGACCGAAATACAGGCCATATACCACTTTCGTCCCAAGTGCCCCAATCAGCCAGCCAAGCCACGCGCGCACCAACCCAAACCCACGTCCTGGCAGAACGCCGAGTAAAAAGACAATGGGACAGACGAGGATGAGCGCGAGCGCCATCTCCTGTGCTGCGATGAGCATGCCTGCAATGACGGCGACAAAGAGCAGGAACGTGAGTGACGCCACCAAAGAGAACAATGCAATGACCATCCTTGGCATCACACTCCCCGCGCCAAGAACGTCCGGCATGTCTGTGTGTCCCGCGTGGTTGATGGACGGGTCCCCAAGGGTCGTGGCAAGGATGGTTCGCTGCTGGGAGCCGTCTGGGTACGAGCGCATCAGAACCATCCAGTCCTCGCCAGGTGAGATGGGCAGGGAAACATGGTCCGATGCGGCGGTTTTCTCGATGGCCGTCGCTTCTGCGGGCGTCACGCTTATCGGTTGCTGTTCGGTTCGGTTGAATTCCCCAATCACCCACGGGCGGGTGACGAGCAAATCCCAGACCTGATTCGCTGTGATCACGAGTTCTGTGTCCGCCGCTTGCCCAGGTGGGATGGACGATTTTCCCTCAATTTGTTGAAATGGCTGCGCGAGCGACCCCATGGTCACCTGCGCGAGCCGATCCATCGTGGTCGAGAGAAACCGGATGTCGGGACCGCTATTCGCCATAAAAAAGAGCCCACCCGCCAGCACGACGACGCTCGCGAGGAGTCCGGACCAGACCCGCGTCGGTTGGTTGTCGATCATCCCCTTCTTCACAACCCAAAAACCGAGCGCAATGAGACTGAACGGGAGAAAGCGTCCGAACAGACTTTGGCGTAGCCCGACAAGCAGCGGCGTAACGGCGGCCAATTGATTGTTCACCAACTGCGTGTGAAACCCAAGTTCGGCCAGAAAGATGCCAAACCGTGTAACGAACCCTGAGCCCATGAAAATCCAACTGGCGATTGCGTTTCCGAGAAATGGGATCGGGTCATTCAGGCTTGGTTTGAGGCCGCCCCACTCCCAAGTCACGAGGTTGTACCCTAGATCGAAGGCGTATCTATCTGGAGGATACGTCCGGTAGGCGGGGGTGACCCCCGTGGTCACGCCCACCTGCTGTTCGGTCGGCAGGATTTGATTCACCATCGAAGGCGCAGACTGTGTCGCCGCAAAGGCGGGTGATGAAGTCGCAATCACTGCAACGCCGATACAGACGAGAAAAGTTGTGATGACGGTGAACCACATCCAGCGTTTCTTCCACCTCATGACGAACGCCCCCCATCGACGGATGTGTTGAACACGTCAAGTAAATCGTCCGGTGTCGGATCGACATGGATCAGACTGACCCGTCCTTCAATGTCCTTGAAGAAACACTCCCCGGAGCGCAGGCTCCGGAATTCCTGCCAAAGTGACGCCTCGTTTGGATCAAGACCCAATAGGATGGCGTTGTCTCGGCTGGCACGTGGATCCTCGGTGCGAAAGCAAAAAATGGCGCCGAGGTTGTTGCGCAACTCCTCCTCGGCGATATCGCCCGGGTTCTGGGTGACGAGAATGGGGACGACACCATAGGAACGCCCCATGCGCACCGTTTCGTCGATGAGTTGTCGGCCCTCGGGGAAGGAGCGCAAGAGCCACGCTTCATCAATGCCAAAGAGCTTCAAACCACCAGGTGTACCGTGAAACATCCGTTCGCGACCGAGCGCCGCCATGAGATACATCATCCCCACGCCAAAGCGCTCGTTTGGTGTGAAATTGCCCGTTTCACCGGGTGCCCGCTTGGGCAAGGGAAGTCCGGACAAGCTTGCCACAACAAATCGCGTGTCGGGGAGTGAGCTCATACCGTCATCGCGTGCAAACACCAATCGGCCGTAGGGACTTTTCGTGTATCCTTGGAGCCGGGTGAAGCACCGCCTTGCCTCCGCCCGCATGGCCTCGTGTCCGCTCGATTGGCTCAGTTTCTGCAGTTCGTTCATGACGCGATAGAGGTCTCGCGACGAGGTGGCAAACGTCCGCTCGATCGCCTCCATGATGATGTCCGCACGTTCGTCGTTTCGTTGCCCGTCCAGGAGCAGGCTCAGGTAATCGTGCGCGATGGCGTGACTGCGTTCTTCACTTTGTGCCATCCGAAACGGGTTGATTTGTGTTCGTGATCCGGCAGACAGGCGAAGGACCGTGAGTCCTTTTGAAATTTCAGGGATGCCCGTGAAGCAACCGTCCTCGTCTTTTGGGTCTATGGAAAAGATGCTGCCGCCGTGGTTGAAGGCAAGGTAAAAAAGGAGTTTCTTCAGGACTGACTTGCCACCGCCAAGCGTACCGACGATCCCGACGGCACCGCTGCGATTGAGTTCCCTTGACATCGGTCGGGCTAAGTCAAGGAGCACGGGCGTCCCCTGGCGCGTGCGACCGATGTAATCGCCTGTCGGGTCTCCCGCATCCCGGCTGCCGTGCGGAACACCCGCTGCGAGGTACCCCGGGTCCATGGGGATAGACCATGGCTTTTTCTCCATGTCGGTTCCAGGAAGGCTGTTCAGAAAGCCCCGCGTTTGATCCCCTGGCGAGCGCACGACGCGCAGACGCAGTGTGCTGCACAGTTGGGAGAACTGGGTTGCACGCGCCTCCAGTTCTGTACGGGTCGGCGCGAAGACAGCGAACGTAACGGTCGCATGGACCAGTGGCATGCCGTGCTGAAGTTTGTGTTCGAGATGTCGTCCACGATCTCCGGCCCATTCAAGCGTGAGCGGTAGATCGCCGGTTCCGTCCACAAACTCCCGTTGCTGATCCTTAAGCGCCTTGCGGCTGCGCTCAAGCCCAGCCGCCGCTGTGTGTGGCGCTTCTATTTCAAGGTGGATGCTGCATTCAACCGGATCGGGCAGGTCATCGAGGCGATACAGCCACTCCTGCCCGATGTCGGAGATCTCTTCTGGCACATCGACGAGGAAGAAAAACGTCTGCCAACTTTGCCTTGCACCGTCATCTTGATGATGAATGACAAGTGTACGTAGCCGTTCCTCGATCACGGTGTCGCCGGCGACAAGAATGGGCAGGGACTTGCGTGGCCGGAGCATCACCCGTTCTCCGCGCACAGCGATTTGGTAGCTGGGTTCAAGACCGAGACTTGGCACGGATTCTCCCGGCAGGGCACGATGAAACGGGTGGTACAGGAGCCATTCAAGGTCTCCGCTTTGCAGCCGTTCGCCTCCGAGTGCCGCGTGGACGGACTGGGACACAAGTGCCTCTGCGGAGAGGGTGTCAACGAGCACCTGTCGGTCCATTTCACCAGACGGGGCAGACAGGAACTGTTGTTGCAATGTTCGGCCAATGCCCGTCGCAAATCCCCGGAGCGAAGCGAGTGTTCGCCCCGGAGCGGCGAGATCTAGGTCTGGTACGGAAAATCGCGAATGCGCAAGCTTGACGAGTAGGAACAGGGAGCGGTGCCATGGCC
The DNA here is from genome assembly GCF_001516615.1 of Ferroacidibacillus organovorans. Classification (GTDB taxonomy): domain Bacteria; phylum Bacillota; class Bacilli; order Alicyclobacillales; family SLC66; genus Ferroacidibacillus; species Ferroacidibacillus ferrooxidans_B. The sequence goes on from NZ_LPVJ01000035.1 coordinate 21,694, forward strand.
GTTGATTCGCCACCTTTTCAATGACCGCAGCGCGATATCGCTCGAATTCTGCACTTTGGCCATCGCCGCTATGAAAGAATCCAGTCGGACGAATGTCATCCGTCAGGGAGAGAAGATGACAGGCGCCGCGATGCGCATGCAGGAAACCACGAAGTTGATCGACAATGGCGCGTTTTTTCTCCTGGGACGAAAAGGCATACGGTTGCTGGGGAATGCGATAGGCAGCCCACGCTTGGAGCCGCGCGTCGAAGTAGACGTTTTGCTCGTAGTAGAGAACGGGACACTTCATCCGGCACCCCTCCTCGGGTGGGTTTGGATGGATGCGTCCGATGCGGTCAGTGTGAGATCCGCTGGCGCGGTCACGGTCCAGACCCAAATGCGCTTCCCGCGCTTTGTCCGAACGTCGTCGATGTGTGGAGACCGTTTGTCGGGTAGCGGTGTGAGGGAGAAGCGATGGGTTCGTTTGTGCCAGCGCAGCCGCGCTTTTGGGTACACGCGCAAGGTGGACCCAGGTTCGAGTTGGCCATCGAGTGGTTCAGCAAGAAAGAAGCGAATGCGACATCCGTTCGCCAGGTCGACCGTGTAGTAACGCCTGGCGGACAGGGACCAGCGCAGCGCACGGCGTGCGCGTGGCAATGCAATGCGTTCGAAGCACCGGATGTGCTTTTTGCGGAAAAGGAACAACAGGATACCCCGCAGGTAAGCGGAGGTTGACTTCCCGGCCGGATCGAGTTTGTGTGCGATATAGGCGAGGGCAGCCGGGACGACACTGAGGGTGAGCGCTGGACCCAACGGCGAGATCCATTTGAGAATCGGGATCACGTAGTAGAACACGACAAACACGAGAAAGATTTGTAGCCAGAGCAAGATGAGGTCCTGGTCGATGGGCATCCAGAGCCTTACATCGCCAATCTGGTAGAGGACCGTTTTGACCTTGAACAAAGAACGGTACGCGTGATAAAACGCCTGACCCGCACGCGGCTCAGCCATGTTGCATCACACTCCTATTTCGGCCAGGGTTCAGGGACCGGGATTGATGTTGAGTTTTTGCAACAGATACTTCGCGAGAAACACTGCGATTGACGGAAAAAACACGAATATGGCGAGGATGCAGGAAAGGATGATGTGTCCCCAGAGTCGATTCTGCTCCCCGTGTGCATACAATTTGACGCCGCGATAGACTGCGACACAAAGGAACACAGCCTGCAATACGTGTTCCGCCCAGGTAATCCCCGTGCTGATAAAATCCACTTTGCTCACCTCCTCGTCATTGAAGCGATTTGACCCTTTGCCGGGTGAGGATGACATACCGACAACGGATCCCGGTGTTACTGGGATGTGTGTTCTGGGGTCTGTGCGGCAATGCGTCGACCGATGGCGGTCACAATCTGGGGAATCACCGAATTGCCCGCCTGCTTGTAGAGTTGTGTATCGGAAACTCCGGCCGCTTTGGCGCAATCAAACTCTGCATCGGTTCGCCCCATCAGCCGCCAGCATTCTCGCGGGGTGAGACGACGGATTCGAGCATCCAGCAGAATTTTGGCGACTGCGCCGCCGTGATGGTTCAGGAGTGTGGGGGCTAATCCATCTGGATTAAAAATTCGCCCGGTTTGCCCTGTGTCGTTTGGCAACCGCGCGATAGTTCTCACCATGACGCCGGTGCGCATCTGATGGGCATCGAGTCCCTTGTGATAGCTGGCATCCAGACAGGTGGCGACATCTCGGTGCACCCAGAGGGCACCCTGACCGCGTCCTTTCCGGGTGACCAGAACCCCGTGCGGTTCCATAGCGGTCAGCGTGTACATCGGTTCGTGTGGCTCCTTGAATCGCCGCCGCTGCTGTTTTCGTAAGAAGCCTGGAGAGGCGACGGCGGACAGAATCAAGTCGTTTGAAGTGGCCTTGGTACATGACGTCACGGGATACTCTGGTTCGATTGCAGAGCGGCCTTTCGACTCTGCTCTGTTTGCAGTTGCGCCAGAAGGATTTGTTGTGTCGAGGAGGAGAGGAAATACTTTTCGTTGACCTCGATTTCGAGCATGGCCGACAAGGAACACACGCGCCCGGTGTTGGGGAATGCCGAAGGAGGTCGCGTTAAACACGTCCCATTCACAGTCATACCCGATTTCGGCCAGCGCAACTTGGGCGGTAAGGAAGTCGAAGCCCCGGTTACTGGAGAGAAACCCGACAACATTTTCAGCGACCAACCATTCGGGTCGATGATCTTCGGGACGAGCCCGGACGAGGTCGAGCACTTTGAAGAACAGGCTACTTCGCTCCCCACCAAATCCTTGCCGTTTCCCGGCGACAGACAGGTCTTGGCAGGGGAAGCCGAACGTCCAGATGTCGGCCTTTGGCATGCTGCCTGGTTCGACGGTTTGGATGTCATCGGCTGACCACTCTCCTTCCGTTTGAAAAATAGCTTGATAGGATAGACGCGCGAACTTGTCTCGTTCCACGGAACCGACGCACTGCATCCCGGCGTCCTCCAGTCCACGGCGCATGCCGCCAATACCAGCGAATAGATCGAGAAATTGTAGGGGCATAGGAATCGCCTCCAGTTGTCAAGACGTATCGTTTGTTCGAATCTTGGTCAGGGTTTGAGTGCGGAAACAAACCACTTGCCGCCGTTCTGAATCATCTTCAGGACATAGGTCTGAGGAAGGGTCACCTGATCTGCCGGATCAACTACATCCGCCGTGACGATGACGGTGTAAGGCCCCGTCCCGAATACACGCATGTCATGCAGATCCTTCCACTGCAACAGTCCATGCAGGGGTTGAAGCGTGGTACCGGGCGCAACGAAGTTGGTGAGGTCGTCCGGCGACTTGCCCGCCAGGTAAGCCTGAAGAAATGAGGTCACAACAGGCTGGAGCGTTGCTGTCACAGAATCCGAGGCAGCTTGTCCGGGCGATGTGGTGCCAGGAGATCCCGCCGAAGGAACCGGATGGAGGAGCGGCCACTGGATCACGGCAGGGCGACCCCTATGATCGAAGTCGATGGGAACGGTCAATCTGATGAGTGGGTGGAGGTTCGTTTGCGCATAGACGTCGACCAAAAATGAAGACTGTCCCACTCGCTTCACTTGAATGGGGAATACCGCACCCACCTGCTGGCTCTTTTGGCTATGACCAATAGGGACTGGCTGGGCGCTACCAAGCAGTGTGGAGGCGACAAAGGGCTGCATGCGAGCCTGCCACGCCTTCTGACTTTCGCCGACTTTCCAGGTCAGCCACTGGCGGGCAAACGCCGCCGCAAATCCAGACGCCTCTTCATCCTGCAGAACGGATGTTTCTTTGAGACTTGTTTGTTGCAAGGGTTTCGGATGATTGGTATTCGTGAAAAATCCGATAGACCCCATTGTTGAGATGGAAAGCATGACCCAGAGAAGGACTTGAATCGGCCGCTGTCTGTTCATAGCTGATCCGCTCCCTTGACCCCCTTGGCAAACGGCTGAATATGCATCTGTTTGCCAAGAGGTACACTCCGATCTGCGTGTCTGCCGTCCAGCCGGGGGAAGTCTTGAAAGGATGCCGCAGTGTACTCTGACCCGATCCAAACGGATGCAAAAGGCCCTTGTTTTGCAAGTGTGCCTTCGGTGACCGTCCATACGGCTGGAACGGATTGTCTGCGAAACGCGTCCTCTCGCATGACTTTCCAGAGTCCAAGAATTCGTTCTGAACGGCGTGGATCGCGCGTGATGAATAGCACATTGACGAGAGAGAGGTTTGACCAAAACTGTTTCAGGATGTCGACATACTGCCAGAGCTTGTTATGCAGAACCCAGAGGTGTTCACTGCCCGTATCGTACTCAACATGGAAAATAACGTCGTTTCCATTTGCGAATCGATAGGTGCCGATCCCGTCCGGTCGAAGGGGTGTCGTTTTCTTTCCTTTACGGTCGACGATGCTGTAACGGTCACCACCATCGCGCATGCCGATCCAGTCAATGAGTCCCTCCTCGTCAGGACCATGAAGGCTATGCCTTATGAGGTCAGTGAAAAAACGATTGCTTCCGTATAAGTGTTCTGTTTGACCAATGGGACTGTTGCTTCGACGTAGGAGCTGGATTCGGTATTCTTTGGTGAGCCCGAAGGCCACTTCCATTCCCTCTTTGGTCAAGATCCAACCTTTTACATTGCGTGGTAGAAAGTCGAGAGATAGCGGTTCGACCCAACGCTTCTGTTTCAGGGTGCGAAATGCATTGTAAAGCGTCGGCAGTTCGTAATGGAGCAGAAGGCTCAGTTGCTCCGAGGTGAGCATCCGGTAGCGGTAAAGTGCAAGAAGAATTTCCCGTTCAATGTGTCGTGGAACGAACATGATGTGCGGATCTCCCTTCGTAGGGGGCGGATGAGATAATATGTCCCGAAGCGGCAAAGCCGCGAAGCCGCACCCCGTTTGGGATCTGCGGCTCATGCGACATCGACTTGTTATGCGCAAGGCTATGCGAAACCCTATGCGCAAAGCTATGCGGAACCCTATGCGGTCCGAGATGCCCCTGACTTCGCTTATTGCATCGGGAATTGACCTAGATTGCCACCATTTGAACGGTTGTACATGGCCTCAATTTCCCGGTCTACCTCGTCGGCCGGTCGGCCATCATAGCGATCTGAATGGGCGAGTGCCTGTGCGGCCCAACTGTCATTGCCCGATGTTACAAGTGGGTTTCGCATGGTGAACAATTCTGTCACACCGCCCTCCAGTTTGGTACGTACCAGCGCATTCATCTCGGGCAGGGTCATCAGCTCGCGGGAAGACACGTCGGGCTTGAGCCAGCGCGTCAACCGGTCGGCGTCTGGGCCACCGAGTTGGAGCAGGATTAGCGTACCGACATTGCCGAGGATGCCGGCAAGGATGGGGTCGGGCAATTGGTCAAGGTATTGCGTGGCCAAAAACAAGGACAGTCCGAACTTGCGGTCTTCGGCGAGAATTTTTTGCAACACGTTCACAGCGTACAAGTGCGTTTCGTCGCCAAGGAAGATATGCAGCCGCGAGCGGTGTTCCGGCCGACGCTTGCAGGTGAAGTGAAGGTCGATGAGGTACAGACCGGCAATGATTTTCACCGCGTCCGTGGTACATCCGGATCCATCGATGAGTACGATATGCCCGTCGTCCATCACGGTGCGCGTGTCGACGGCGCTTTTCATTTGGCCGAGGATCCGGCGAAGAGACGGGTAGGTGGTGAGCGCACCGAGCTTGTTCCAGATGGGACCGAGATGGTCGGCAATGTTCCGGATTTCCGCAAATTCTGAAGTCCAAAAATCCTGCAAGTGCGGTGGCAGTTTCGGAATCAGATCCTGCCGAAAGCGGTCATCCGAAAACAGATGGGCGATGCCGAGAATGGTTTGCGGCGGGCTCTGGAGTAACGACAGGACGTTGTTGCGCAGGTAGTGTTCGGATCGCGGACGCGATCCCGGCCATAGTTCCTGAAGCGTGGTCACAAACTCACCGGTCACGGCCTCTGCGTCTGAGCGATGACCCATCCGAAACAGATTGAGACCCCGTGGATAGGCGGTTGGCCCAAGCGGGATGACGTGCACCTTCGAATGCAGACTGGGTGGAATGTGTGCAAGCAATCGCTCGATGGCCCCCCCATGCGGATCAAAGAAAGTGAATCCGGGTGCGGTTTCGGGATTTGTTTGCATCTGACTCACCAGTCCGAGCATGATCTGCAGGAGCGTCGTCGTCTTGCCAGAACCAGTTGCACCCGCGAGAAAGGTGTGCTTCGCTGCTTGATTGAACGGAATCCGAATCTCCTGTTCTTCGTTACCGGGGAAGTTGGACCAGCCGAGTCGAAGTCCGCTTCTCACTGACTTCGGGGGTGGCTGCACCAGCCCCTGTGACGCCGCGACATAGTGGAAGGAGGACTGACGGCTGTCCGGCAAATGGACTAGGGAGGTTAGTTCGCCAGAAGTCCACCACATGGGGTGTGTTGCTTTCCCGAGTTCCATGGCTTTGGCCAGTCGTCGTTTGGAGATTCTTTTAGGGACGATTCGTCCCTGGTGTTGCAGGTGCCCCATCGCTGCGAGTACCGCATGCACCTGAGCTTTGGCACTGGTGGATCCGCTGGCGAATACACGGACAGAAACCAGAAATGGGCGCTCACCTGGTGCGAGCCGTGATCGAATGGCCTGTCTTTGTGCCGACTCCCATTCATTCATGGTTCGGGGTTGAGGCTGTTTCTTTGGTAACTGTTTTCCGAATATCTCACTGAGGACTTCGGACAACGAGAAGGATCCGGAGGACTGATTGGGAACCTTTGCTTTGGCCTGCAGCGTACGCTGGAAACGACCGTTCCGAAGCGGTGTTAGCCACACCTCGAATGCCCAGCGGCTGGATCCATCCGAACCGATGGCGTTCAGGACGGCGCCCAGCGGATCATCTACGTTCCCAACGTGATTTTGTGCGAGCGGCAACCAGGGTTCCAGTCCATGGCCCCCTTTGCGAAACGAAAATGCGACGGAACGTCTGTCGGCGTCAAGACCTGCGGCAGGTGATGTGGGCTCCGGGATGAGATGCACGTTTGCGTATGAAGATCCAAAGGCAGATTGGAACGCGGGTGCGCGATCAGTGGGGACACCAAAGTAGAGACGGATGGCCGACGAAGCGGCGTCTTTGACGATCAGAAACCGAAAAGGTAGCGGACTTTGCCAACCCAGTCTTCGTCTCTGCCACAAGATTTCCGACAGCGATTTCAGCAGCGTGTGGGGCTGACTCGTGGATGTTTGAAAGTCTGCCGGTAGGGAGATTCGGTAATAGGTGAAGGGGCTGACCTTCTCGGATTTTGAATTCTTCGATGTGTTGTTCATGGCGTACTCACCTCTGCTTGGGCATCGAGTGTGTAGTTGCGGATGAGGAGTTCACCCGACTTGTGCCCTGTTTTCTGTCGACTAATCGAGTAAAGGACATCGATAGCATCCATATGGAAGTCCTTGTACCAGTGCCTGACATCCGGATGGTCGTTGATGCTGAGTAACCATTTACCTTGAGTACTCGCCAAGATGTCGCGTAAACGGAGATGATCTTCCTTTGCAAACGGATGCTGATGATACCCGGTCAGCCCGAAGTACGGAGGGTCGCAGTAGAAAAACGTGTCTGGGCCGTCGTAGCGAGGAATGACATCATCGAATGGCCGGTTTTCGATATACACACCACACAGACGCTTGTGTGCTGCCTCAATACGGGGGCGGATGGCTGAAAAATCAAAGGCTGATTTGCTCCGACCATATCCCCAATCATACGAATGGTTGTACTTGCCACCGAAGTGGGATTGTACGCGATAGTAAAAGTCATACGCGCGTAACAGCGGATCGCGTTCGGTGTCACGCCGATCCATGATGCGTACGAACTCCTCTCGGGAATAGAGCGTCCAGTCGAATTGGCTCAGAAATGCCTCCAAATCCGTTTTTACAACTTGGTAGAAGTTGACGAGTTCCGTATTGACGTCTGCAATCACCTCCACTTTCGATTTCGGCTTCGCGAAAAAGACCCACCCTGCACCGAAAAACGGTTCGACGTAACAGGTGTGCAAAGGGATGAGTGGGAGGATAACCCGACGCAGTCGTGACTTGCCGCCTTGCCATTTGATAGGACTTTGAATCATAAAAACACCTCCTCTGGTGACGACAAAAAGACAGCGATTTGTGCCGCTGTCTTGGCGTCTTCTATTCCTTTCTGTACTAGCATCATACCTCAGTGAAACAGGGCTCATGGTGCGCGTAGAGTGCCACAAGTGTCTCGACCTGACCGTTTCCCACTGGTTGCTGTGCTCCCTGTCTACCTACTCGGAGGTCATTTGTTCCTGCAGCGATTCACCTCCTTTCGCATCAACAACCATTGCTGTCGATGGGTGGATAGATTTGTGTATCCGCATCGTACCTCCGCGTGCAGATGCGTGGGTGCCGTGCGGGTGCCACAAGTGGCTCAAAAAGGACTTGCTGACGTTTGAGACGAGAGGTAATCTTGGACAAACCAAAGGGGGGGGTGACGTTCGTGTGTGGACTGACAAAACGACTTCTGGCTGAGAAACTTATCGATGATTTCTATGAAGAGGGCGACCTTCATTCAAAGCAAAGAGAACCGGTAACGGAGACGTTGACGGAGCAGTTGAAATCATTGCTGCCGACCGATGCACATGCGCTTTTGCTTCGGTGGGAGGCGGAATGCACGGAAACGTGCGGCGAGGAACTTCGGCGCTTTGCCCGATTCGTTGCAGACACTATGCTGGAAAGTGATGGACAAGAGAATGACTGCCCATCTGTGATGGTTTCAAAGGCGTGATTCAATCCATCATGTGGGGTTTTGCAGAAATCGCAATGCTGCCAGTACCAAAGAGCAAATCATCGGCGAATGCCCGGGCCACTGCTTCGAAAACGGATGGGTCGGGCTCGTCTCGTTCGATGAAGAGTGGGGAATGCTCGCGATGAAGGACATAATGGGCAAGACCGTGTGCGACATAGGTGGTTTGGAGCGTGCCTGGCGCGGTCATGTCGTAGCTGAAGAACGCCTGCGGCGCACGGTAAATAAACACGCCCCATAGGCCAGGCGGCATTCGACTTGGCCAGAGATGGATATGAAGTGCTTGGCTAAGACGGAATGGATCGTTCGTTTGATAAGTCTGGACAATTTGTTTCACCATTTGATGTATGTCCTCCATAGGAACATCAACCTCCCAATGTTTACCTATATCATAATGGCATTATTTGGTCTCGTATCCGGTAGTTGCCATCGAATCAACCAGGTTACGTATCTGTTTTCTACCGACTGATTGTTTGAAACCGACCAAGTGTATATTTTTACAAAAAGTATAGCACCAGGGCAGAAAACTGAACCTTAAGATTCCTGAAGGTACGAATGTAATTATCGAAATAAACAGGATACTAAAATGACCTGGCGAATATGAAAAACAAGAGAGATCCTATTCACAGGAAGGGTGTAGGTGCATGTTTATCTACCCTGATCTGACACAAGCGTTACATCGGTTTTGGGCAGCAGGTTTGGTCATCAGTCCGTGGCTCGCGGGTGTGGATGAGGACGGGCGGTTTGATCCGGTCATCCATGAACTTCTCAGTGTTCGGGCCAGGGAGTGCGCCTTCACGCACTGGACAGAGGCAGAGCGTGGTCTTGTGCTAAACGATTTAGCCGCGCCGGAGCGCATGGCGCAGATCGCTGTCTATGAAATTGCGGCCTCGACGGCGGTACATTTGGCGCACGAGACATTCGGGGAATTAGACGTGGATGAGACGCTCGCTTTGGAAGCTATGACACGTGTGGAAAACTTCGTGGGTCAGCATAGGTTTGGTACGTTGCTGCAACTCTATATGCTGGTGACCAGTTGGGAAAATCACAATGCACTCCTTTACTACGAAGAAATTCCTGAACGAGCATTCGTCCGTGGAACATGGCACCGACCTTGGGTGGATTACAGTCTTAGCGAGGAACTGATGTTTGGAGCCCTCCTCGGGAATATTCGTCTCTTGCGACGGGGGGAAAGCCGCTTTGTTCTGTTGACGGATGAAGGTCGTGACGTGTTGGCACGAACGACCAAAATGTTGGACAAAGCCGGATACTTTCGCCAACGTCTGACGATGTTGCATGTCTCCCAATTCAACCTGTTTGAAACCTATGAACAGTTGTCCGGAGAAATCTGGCCGCAAGTCATGGAACAACGTCGGCAGTTCCTACAATGGGCCGGTGTACAGATGGGCATGAAGGTGTTGGAACTCGGCTGTGCCAATGGTGTCCTGACATTTGATGGGGGGCTGACCGACCAAGTAGGACCATCCGGTTTCGTGGTGGCGGTCGATCCAGCCATGAGTATGTTGGCCCGTGCAAGATCGAAACAAAAGCGGCTCGGTATCGATTGGGTCTCGTTCCGTCAGGGTCGAGCGGAGGAATTGCCGATAGAAGAAGAGCGGTTTGATGCGGCGATTGGCGTCGCATTCCTGCACTTTACTGACCGACTTCAGGCGCTTCGGGAAATGAAACGGGTGGTGCGCCCTGGTGGGACGATTGCCAGTTTTCATCCCTTGAAAGCAAATTTGAATGTACCTTTCTTTCGCGAATGGTTCGCGCCGATTTTGGAACTGGCAGCGAAACGAAATGACCAACCACGAGATTTTCTCCTAAACCCGAATCAAGTGCGAGACGAATTTGAAGAAGCGGGTTTACAGGACATTGAGAGCCTAGAAGTATCGATCAAATCGTCCTTTCACGACCCGGACAAGGTGGTTCAGCATTATATCCGTGGTGTTGGGTTATTCGGTGAGGAACTGGCTCCTTTACCTTGGAAGGCTCGTGAAAATCTAATTGAGGAATTGATCGAACGTGGCCGATTTGTTTGTGACCAATATGCGGAGAGTGAACGGGTGCTTTACTTTCCAGGACAATGGATCAAGGGCCATAAGCCCTTCAACCAATCGACCGAACTTTGACGTAAAACGATAAACGGAATATGAGAACGGCAAACCCTGCGAAAGTAGGGGACGCAAAGCTACAGGGACTACGGACCGGGAACGGTCTACTGTCAGCCAGCTGCCACGGTTCTTTCGTGCCTGTTTTGCTTCCCCTCATCGCCAATCCGTTTGGCAAATGATTTTGGGGGGATGGATGATGGGTCATGACAAAGAAAGCCACATATCACTGGGTGATGACTGCTACATCGATTTGGATGGGGCCGTTCTCATCAAGGATGGCGAAGTCAGGTATTTGACGCCGATTGCATTTCACTTGTTCCGATTCTTGGCAGAACATATCGGGGAGGTCGTCTCCAGCGACGATTTGTTCCGTCGAGGATGGGGAAAGGAGACCATGGCGCAACGCGATGAACTGTATGTATTTATCCGCCAGATTCGGATTCAGCTTGAGGATGATCCAAATGATCCGATGTGTTTGAAAACGCTCCGTCGTCGTGGGTACGTACTACTTGCTCGAAAAAAGCACGGGAGCGGATGTACCGTGTAAATCGGTAGAAACGATAGAAGGAATGTCTATGGGACACAGACCCAAATGAATTCATTTTAATTCATCGTCTTCTTGCGAATTTGAGGGAGAACCTGAAAAGTCGAGAACCCGTCGAATCAGATCTGCGACAAAGGTCTTCTGTTCCGCCGTCAACGGTGTTCCGTTGTATATCACGGTATCCATTTCAAGTACGGACCGGAGGTCGAATGTAGCCGCCTCTGGACGATCTGTCAATCCGAGGAGATAGTCGGATGTGACCTGCAGATGAGCGGCCAAACGTTCAATGGTTTTTTGGCTGGGGAGGTGGTTGGAGCCATCTTCCCATCGTTCGATGGTCTTTGGCGACAAACCACACGCTGTGGCTAGATCCTGTACATCGACCTTTTGGTCGAGACGTACACTATGCAATCGGTGTGCGAAGAGTAGATTTCGATCATCCAAGTATCCTGCCGCGCGCATGAGATCGCCATACGGAATGCCAAGAGCCAAAGCTAGGGGCGCAAGAGACTCGACTTTGGGTTTGCGTTTCCCGTTCTCCAGGAGCGAAAGATGACCGATGCCGAGCTTGGACTTCGCTGCCACGGACCGCAGGGTTAACCGCTTCTCTTTGCGTTGTCTGCGTAGCCATTCCCCAAACGCCTCATCCATGAACCTCAACCACACCCTTCATATTCTGTGCCGATGATACCATCGACCCTGAAAACATGCAATATAAAGTTATCAAAAGTGAACAAAGATACTATTGTCAGATGGACAATTTCGGAACTATGATGAGTCTACACAAATGTAGACGGGGTGATATCTTGTCGAAATTCATTGGACTCATTGGTGTGAAGCCGGGCGCACTCACGCGTGCTCGAATACTACAGGGACTCTCACAGCGTGAACTTGCTCAGATGGTCGACTACAGCGTCGCGCATGTCAGTCAGTTGGAGCGGGGCATTCGTCATCCAAGTCCACAGGCGGCGCAACAGTTGTGTCGTGTGTTGGACAAGCCCTTCGATGAACTTTTTTATCTCCATAATGTTTACAAAAGTGAACACAAGGAAACGGAGGGTGAATGGAATGAAACATGAATCCCGCCCGAAACCGGCCACCAAAGACACACGCGCTGAAGATCCGTATTCAAAGAATTTCAACGAGTACGAAAAACTGATGCGTCATGACACCTTCAAGCGCGTGAAGGGACGCGTCAGACAAACGAAATGGACGGATCACTCATGATGAGTATACGTATGCGGCAAATTGAAGCGTGGCTATATGCCTATCCGATCTGGCAGCGGCAGGTCACGAGTCTACGTGAGCAACTGGACGATTACCCACGAGTGCATTATGAGTTTGTTGCGGTGGCGTCATTCCCAAAGAACTGGGATAGTAATCCGACCTATGACGCTGTTGAAAAGCGGATGACTCTTGAGGAAGAACGTATTCGACCGCTCCAATTCAAAATTCACCTGGTAGAAAACGCCTTAGGCGTGCTGACCGAGGAAGAGATGGCACTCATCCGACTGAAGTATTTTGAAAAGAAACTCAACTCGATTGTTTGGGAGACGTTGTTCGTGTCGCGCCGGGCGTTCTTTCGTAAGCGAGTCGTTGTACTCGAGAAGTTGTATGAGGCGCTAGGTGGAGATTACGCACTGATTTGGGATAAGACCGGACGGTCATCCGCTCGGTCTTAAGGGGACACCTTTTCGTCGGGGCCTTTGCCATGCTGTGTGCTGTCATCCAACAGATTTAGAAGAATTTCATGTAGGGTGTGGGTAAATTGCTCGAGTGCGGCAGAAGACGGACGATTACAGGTCACAGTGACTACAATGGATTCTACATGAAGCGTCATGGTTTTGGTGCCGTCATCATGGCATTGTACTTCGCGTTTTTGAACTGGTGATACCGGAAATAGATTCATAGGGAAACCAACTCCTTTCACGACGCAGAGAATGACGATGGTCTTAGATTGTGGAACGTTGACAGGGCTTGACTTGCCGGACGCGGAGAGGGAATCTCTTCCTAAGAGAAGGTGCATTGGTGTTGTGAGATCAGCATACGATGGCTCGTCATTTCAAAGGTGCCGCAGCAGTGACAGTTGGGTGCCACGGGAACGGGCGTATCACGAATGGCACTCCGGTGGCACCCGTCGATGAGAATTGAATGCTAGGCTCGGTATAACAAGAAGTGGGAGGGTGAACGAAATGAGGAAAGCAGCAGTGGGCTTCATCACATCTATATTGGCCTTGAGCTTGAGTGCAGGTACGTCCGTTTCCGCAGCGAGTATCGGGCAGGGCGTTACATCGGCTTCGACTCGTATGGTATTGGGCGGTGTCGACGGGTCGAATCCAATGCATCTGATTCGCAAGGAATCGTCGACCTCGGAACCAACGAGCTGGTTGCCCGTTTGGTATTTATTCGGCGTATTGTCCAAACTGGGGATTCAGAGCACATGGGATGGTCGGCACTGGAACTTGCAATTACCGAGCGGGATACAGGCCGACCTTTCGCACTTACCCAAGGTTCCTTCGAACGCTGATGATATCAGCATTCAAATGGACGGAGCGACGGTCGAGGTTGCCCCGCGGTTTGTTCACCGCGACTTGTCTGGAAGCGTCATGACATCCTACATTCCAATTTGGTATTTGATGCAGGCCCTCGACCGAATTGGGGTCACATCCACATGGGACGGCACGACGTGGTCTATGAGTACTGGCGCAAAGTCAGTTACGAAAATGACAGTAGCCAAGAATTTTGCAGCTGCACTGCAAATTGCGCCAGACAGCACAGGCAACAATCCGTTTGATGATGTGAGTGCACCGGATTGGCCGTATGTGAATGCCCTCGTTCAGAAGGGCTATTTCACGCCGGACAGTTCGACTCACTTTGGTGCGAGTGATTCTATCGATGTCCAAGCTGTTGATCATGCGTATCAATTGTATGTGGGTATCCCGGATAGTGACTTGTCTTGGAATGCAGGTGGTAGCACCGTCGCGTGGGCGAACGCCATTCAGTTGAACCGGGGGGTAAAAGTAGGTACCCTGACGACCACAAGTGAATCGCAGATTACGACCAACTTGGACGCACTGTACCATGGATATGCGATGGGCACAGACGGATCGGTTCATGTGTGGTTTCAACCGTATGACGCAAAGGTTGCGTTTGCGCACAATCCAGATGTCACTGCGACCATGGCGTCTGTTGGGCAGGCAAATTCGTTCCGACTTGTTGATGAAATTACATTTTCAGAAGAAGGCGGTGGCATGCAATTCTTTGACTTGCCCTGGCTATCAGATCAAAACAAGATGGAAATCACCTGTGGCTCACTTTACAATCCATCCGGTAATCACACGGAATATCGATTGAATCGAGGGGGTACATGGGCGACTGCGAATGGATTCTATGGTTATGATTCACGCGATCCACAAAATGGGGGTGCTACCATTACCGCAAGTGAGGTCATGGTACGTACTCAGGGCCACGCAGAAATCGGAGTGAGTGAGATTTTTCCGACTCACGATATCACGTTTGCGCAAGTGGACTTCAGTTCACCATCCACGACGAAAATTGAAATTCAAGACAGCAGTGGCCAGCCTGCGTGGCATGGATGAACGTGTCATACAATCATCCGTACCTTGAATACGTTTCATTCTGAGCGCTGGGTGCGCAGGAGGAAATTGATGAAGTTGTAAAAGCGTCTTCTCGACTTGAGGGATCACGCTTTTGTTCCCTTTGCTTAGTGTTCGCAGTCGCTTTCCAAATCGCTTGCTGTATTCGAGCCTCATACGTTCTGCTCGTCTTCTGGTTCCTTCACTAGGCTTGTGCATAAGTTCCTGAACGGAATCAAATGGCTGGCTCACACGGTTGGCCACCCTGTCTGCATCTGCTTCCCGTTCTCCTTCTTGCCAACGTTCTGACCAATAACAGGCTTGGTCATCGTGTTCAATGATAGACTTCATCGCTGCATAGACAGATTCCAATTCAATGGGATCGTCGATTCGGTCGACCAAAAGATGTAATTCCTCCTTGGTGACCGCCAATGTTCTTCACCTTCGAATGTGTTCTATGTGTCGTAACCCTCAGTGTGTACCGTAGACGATGCTTCCAAGCTATTTTACCACGGGTGTCGTCGACCCGAAACAAGATAAAGCTGCAGGCCGGGCCGTAGGAGGCATTGGCCTCTTCGCATTTGCGATTCTTTTGGAGGAGTGGACGATGATAAAAGCGGGATTGTTGAAGACCGTACATCAAATCACAACACATGCGCACATGCGGATCGGTGTCGCGCTGCTTTCCGGCGTCACCGCTTTTTTTGCCATGACGGTCACAGCATACGCATACATTGGGCGTACGGATAACCCGCCTGGAACGGCAGGTTCCATTATACCCAATGGCCAGATTGTCGGGGGTACTAAGTTTTTGATTCAGCATACGGATGATCCGACGCTTATTTCGATTCAAGATCGCGGGGATCTCTACAAGTATGGCTCGGACGGCATTCCTATCCGAAACGGTACCGACTCGCTCGGCGGTATTTGGGGATTTGACCACGTGAGCCACAACGGGGTCCCCATTTCGGAGAACAACGGGTATAAAATGGTCGGACAATCGACAGTAGGAAAATGGATCGCCGCACTCAAAGGCGATCCTTCGTATGTCAAGTCCCATCAATGGAACACAACATTTGTCGACAGTGAAGGACAAACCTTTCCAGTTACCAATGTTTCGCAAATCGTGGAAATGAGCGGAGCCTCTTTTGTTCCGCTTCGACCCGGTCAAAACTGGTTTGATCAGCCTGTTTATGCGACGGACCCACCTCGCGCACAGATTACGATCGTTGGATCGAGCACAGTTCAGGAAGGGACACCGCTCAAGTTTGAAAACCACGCTTCCATCGAAGCCTATCACAGCCACTATCATTTCGAACTGGTGACCGTCAGTAATGCCTCGGGGCAGGATGTCACGTCGCAGTCTTTTCACGAAGACGCCCTGCAAGGCAAAGCACCCTACAATGGTGAAACGCTCTACGCACCGAACGGCGCGCCCATGGTGGAGGTGAACGGTGGCGGAACCACAAGTTACCCACCCACGTTCAAGGAAACCGTCGATGGGGGGAGTGGGATTCCCAATGAATTGAATACGCAGTATCTCAAACCCGGTCGCTACCACGTCCACTTGTATGTCAAGGATTGGTTTAATCGCATGTCCTCGGTTGCCACAGTCTCTTTCACAGTCACGAAATCACCCATCTCGCCGCCACCGCCGCCACCGCCGCCACCGCCGCAGAGTGGCGGCGGTGGTGGATCGAAATGTCCTCCACCGTCCGTCCCGCCGATGCCACCAAACCGTGTTCTTTCCTACCAGTGGTCTCCAGATGGTTCCGGCGGGCAGTTACTCACGTGGACGGACACGCGCTGGCACCTGCAAACCACAACGGACGGTCAGGGGTGCATTCAGTACATTTGGGTGGACGAGCCCATGACCTATCGGCACGATTACCCCCTAAATCTCAGCAACCTGCAGATTACCGGCCTTTTCTATGATCCCGGCCACCCGGGGAATGTTTGGTCACCGACTAATGAGGGCGCGTCGCAGCGAAATGCAGATGCGTATGTTGACGGCTCAACGATGGGCGGAGGTCCCGCCCAATCGACATTCGGAAACCCATTGCAGGATCCGGCGGTATACGTTCGGGTGGGTGGCGGGATTGCGTTTCGCCTGCAGTGGACGGGTTCCCCACACGACATGCCGAGTCGTGCCAATGTCACCTTCCGTATGGCTAACCCAGATGGCGAAGCAAACGTATGGTCACAGTCGTTTGGACTGCTTCCGGCCACGATATTTAATGCGGGAGATGTGCCTGTGTGGGATCCGGTCGGAAACGGATATCCACCTCCGGCCACCGAATACGGGTGGGCATATGCATCCATTCCCAAATATGCCGCCACGGGCGTGCCGAATTCCTTCTCACAACTCACAGCGTGGAATTTGACTGGGGAGCCTGCCAGTGCAGCTCACATGGAGGCCACTGTCATCTTTACAACCAAGACAGGTTCTTCTGTGACATGGACCAATACAGGTCTCGCACAAACACTCGGCTATCCGACTTGGTACTTTCTCCATCAGATCCCGAACACCGCCGCCAAATACGCGCAATCACAGCCCGCATGGAGCCTTGCGTATACGTCATTCCCCTAAATCGGCGGGCACGGGCAATGGCTACCTCGTGACGTGGTGTCTGGGGCCAAGTATGAGGGGATTGGATTTGACGGTCATTGAGCGAGCCAGTATTGGCACTCGTCGGACACCCTATGCGCCATTTTCCGTGATACCGTGTTCGTAATAGGAGGTGGGGAAATTCTTCAACGTAGATTCGGGGTAACACGTTGAAAACCGTCGCGCGCCTGTTTTTCTCAGTATGATTTACCGCTCATCCGACTCATCAATATGTTTCCAAATTGTATTGTCATTCCAAACGGGAAGGAGAAGGTACCCTTGCTGTATTTGGCATTTCCCACTGATCTCAGAGATCGCTTTAAAGACAGTGTTTGGCTCGCCTATGCCGGAAGAATTCAGGATACCCGGTTCGAGCCGGCAGATACGCTCGTTACCTGTGAATGGATGTTTCCCGAGCGAGATGCACTGCTCCAAACCTTGGGTCGAGTTCGGCAATCCGGTGCCCGTGTCGTGTTTGTGGGCGCGGCGGCGCACGAATCGGACACTTTCAAGCGCGAACTGTGTCTTCAAGGCATCTATGACTTTTTGTTTGTCGGCGAGGAGCTCGTTTTACAAGAACTCGACGCGTTGCTTGGACATGCCCGCTCTGCGCAAGATGTCGCGGTGTATCTGCACCGTGAAGAAGAAAACGTGATCGAACCGCCAAAGCTCGTCGATGTGTTCGAAGGTGCGGACGAACCGTTCACTTGGGAGCCACTCGAACAGGACGGGCAGGCACCAAGTGGGGATCGATTTGACACGCTGTTTCAACCGAATTCTATCGGTAGCTCCGCGACAGGCGAGAAGAAGCAAGGTGCTGTGAAACGTCTGGTACGCCGGTTTGTCTGGCCGGATCCTGCACCAGTTCGAGTCCGCATTCTCGGAGAGCGCGGGTGTGGCAAGAGTTTCATCGCCCTTCAACTTGCAAGTTTGTGCCACGCAAATGAACTTCCTGCGGCCGTGGTGGAAGAGGAACCCGCAACCCTCCAGCAGTGGTGCGACGCGTCCTTCTCGTCTCATATCTATGCCTCAGAGCCACCGAAAGGCTATCGTGTCATCTTTGACACGAGGGCGGACGGGGATATGCCCTTGTCAAACATCGACCTGATTCTAGTCGTCACATGGCCGGACGATGCCTGGATGGGGGATAAACTTCTACCCCTGCAAACTAAGCCCGGCGTGCACGACCGTGTCATTTGCGTTGTCAATCATGACACGGTGGGACTGTTGGTCGACAAGGATCACACCGTGCAGACGGTCGCCATTCCCCATGAGCCGCGTCAGTTTCATGCGATGCGGATGCAGACACCGCTCGTTCATCTCGATCCGCATTTCGCAAAGGCATTTCTCCCAATCGTTCGGCGCATCTCGACGGCCTTCGTCGATCCCGCTCGACAGACACTTGATGGAGGTGATGAACATGCTATTGCTACTCGAGTTTGATCGTATTAAGCATGCGGAGGCTATTTCCGTAGCGGAACGCGTGGGGATTAAGCTTTGCGCAGTGGATCACGAGGATCAGTTGTTGCAGTTGGACGCATCCGCCGTCGAACTCGTGCTGATTGGCCGTGAATGGCCAGTTGATGTGCTGCATCGATTGCGCGAGTCGGGATTCAATGGTCCGTTCATCTGCGTATCCTCCGCATCGGAAGATGCACCTGCGTACCAAACCGCCAAGAACCTCGGTTGTGTCGATGTCGTGGCCTATCCCTTACCAATGGAATACCTCAAGCGCTGGGTTCAACCCGCAGAACCGGAAGAATCGAAGGCGGAAGAATCGACACCGGTCACAACAATGGAGGCCATTCTCAATCGACACAGTCCACCGAAATCAGTTGCGGCAAAGGGTACAACCGAACATCAACAGACTCATGACGACCCGGAACCGCCGATGCGCGGACGGGTCGTTTGCATTCACAGCGCCCGCGGGGGTGTAGGGAAATCCACCTTGACGGCGCTCCTGGCTCGCGCACTTGTAGGGCAGGGGTTGACGGTTGGCGTCATCGACCTCGATCCCAAGGGGAACCTGCAGTCCATCCATCACCTATCGGCCGCGATGACGACGGACGACTTCACGCGACTGCCTGCACAAATGGACGAGGTTGCGCTTAAAGAATCCCTCGTCCAAGTGGATGATTGGTATCTATTGCCGAGTGGTCGGGCACGGGACGGTCTCGACGACGGGGCACTCCGCCGTGTGGTCGGGCAGTTTGGCTGGACTTTTGATTTCACCCTCATCGATACGAGCCCATCCGCCCCTTCCACATATACGGCACTCGAACTGGCGGATCGCGTGGTGTTTGTTATGACGCCGGAATGGATGGCGTTCAAGCGATTTCTCGAAGAGTATGAACTGGTGCGCCATATGAAGATGCCAGAACGGGTGGTCGTTGCCGTCAATCGAATTCGAAAGGGCATTTCAGAACATCGGCGTGCCCTTCGTCTGTTGGACGAGGCACAGGTTACGTCGGACGTGGTGCATATCCCGGAAGATCGGCGACTGTACCGCGACATCATGACCGCTTCGCCGCTCGCGGGGAGTCGGAATGTATCCGATGCACTAGACCATTTGCTCGGTGCGCTTCGCGTAACGCCCGTCTTGGAGCATGGGCGACGGAAGTTGCGATTTGGAACGTTACGGGAGGTGATCTCAAAGTGAGAAAAAGTACATTCTCCTTTGTACTTGGCACACTCTGCGCCGTGCTGGCCGGTACCATTGGCTCACTCGCGCTTTATCGGGCGCTGAACACGGAAACCGTCGTCGTCTCTACCCACACGCTTTATCCCTACACGCGTATCGACGCGAGTGACGTCACCACGGTGACGGTTCCGAAAACCAGCGGCATTGCAGGCTTAGCCACAAACGAGTCTTCAGTCATTGGACACTATCTTTCGTATGCCGTTCCCAAGGGGGATCCGGTTACGACTGGGGACTTGAACCCTTCAGGTGGCAGCTTTTCGACCTTTTTGACCCAGTACACCCAACGCACCGGGCAGACTGGCATGCTCATGTCGCTCCCTGTGCAAAGCCCGCTGGCGTCGGTGGTCAATCCTGGTGAGCAGATTGCCTTATTGGTGCCCCAACAAAACGGCGCGACGCAGACACTGACGACAATCGAACCGGTCCCCGTCCTGAATGTGCTCCAACCAGCTAAAGGGGGAACGCCTACGGCGCTGCTCATCTTCGTCAGTGAACAGAACTACAAAATCCTAGCACCTGCGGTTCTGAAGAACAACGTCCAAGTGGCGCTGATTCCGCAAAACGACTCGTTCGCGGCCCCCGGATCCATTCCGCTTGCCAATTCGCCTTCAGCGTTTCCCACAGCGAGTGGCACAGTGCCCACGACGCATGTAACCACCTCGCCACCCAAGACAACGGGATCCACTGGTTCGAGCACAACCTCCAACGGGGGTGGTCAAGGATGAGTGCAGTCGTGGATCGATACATCGAACAATTGAAGGCGGTCGTCATCAACCACCCGCGTCTGCGGGAACCGGGCATGACACGAACGGACATGCATGCATTTTTGTACCGCCTATGTGCGGAACCAGGGACATTTGTGCCGATGGAGCACCGGGAGAAGGTGATCACGACACTGCTTGATACCTGGTTTCAATTCGATGTCCTGCAGTCTGTCATGGCGGACCCGCTCGTGACAGACGTACATGTCATCGGCACGACGACCGTCGTACAGCGAAACGGGCGTAAGTTCGAGCATGCGGATGCACGGTTCGCATCAGAGTTGGCCCTGGGTGAATTCATCGAAAGGCAACTTGATGGGACGCCATACCTCTACTCGCAGTCGGATCCGCTGGCGGACGCGATTTTACGGGGTGGCTACCGCATGAATGTCGTGGGCGGTCCCGGTACGCGCTATACCATCCACGACGCTGAGGGACGAATCGTGACGGAGCCACGAACCATCGTCAGTATCCGCAAACCGATTTACCCGTTCAACCTCGATGACCTCGTGAGCCTGGGTCTGCTCGATGCGGACACGCGCGCTTTTATCCGACTCATGATGCAACTTGGGGACAGCTTCATCGTGTCAGGAGGCGTCGGGTCCGGTAAGACCACCCTCATGAATGCCATGACAGGCGATATTCCAACAGGACAACTGAATCTCATCATCGAGGAGTTGCCCGAAATGGCACCGCTTTGTGAATGGGCCATTCGGCTCACGGATCGGGCAGAGAATCACGAGGGCAAGGGGCGAATTGACATGGCCCGAAACCTGATCAATTCACTGCGGATGAACGCAGACAACGAATTCATCGGCGAGGTGCGCTCTGCCGACATCGCGTATCTCTTCCTGCGCATGAGCTTGATTGTAAGGAGACAGACGGGAACGACGTTTCACAGTCACGTGGGTCTCACATCGGGCGTCGAAGGTGTCTTGACAAGATTTTTGTTAGAGGCGGCGGATGGTTCCAAAGCCGGGGCCTCGTATTTGAACATTGCCGGGATGATGGGGGACAAGATCCGGTTTGTGTTCACCCTGCGCGATACCCGCTACGGAAAACGAATCACGGAGATTGGCGAAATTCTCGGGTTTGATTTCGGAGAACGAGCCCTGCGTTGGCAGCCAATTCTGACCTACGACGCAGCGGCAGACGTGTTTCGTTTTCACGGCATCACGGACGCCATGATGGAACGGGCGAGTGTGGAGGGCATCGACGTAACGCTGCCACGAAATCAAGAAGCGGTGCGGTTGTACCGCATTGCCACGTGAGGAGAGGATGGAGTTGAGTGTTTTGTTAGAATCTCGGCTGTTCGGTTTGTCCGTAACTGTGGCAATCGTCTTATGGCTGTTCGGACGAGAACTTCGAAATATGGCATGGTGCGAACGGTTCCGTGACGTCATGTCAGCACAACCTGCCAGACAGAGAAGGACGAATCTGTTGTCTCAGTATCTCGACCGGATCGCAGCGCACTATCAGATACTCGATAAGTCATACACGAAGCGAACCGCCGTCATCCACGTTGCGGTTCTTTTTGTGTTGTGCTTCGCCGTCACAGTCGTGCTCCACTATTTCATTCTCTTTGGGTTCGCACTGAGTTTGGGTGTGACACTTCTACTCTACGAGCGCTACTGGGCACGTCTGGCACGGCGGCGCCGGGAGGATATCCTGAACGCGTTCCTGCGTCAAGGTGTGGAGCGAGGGGTGCATGTGCTCACTGCAACGGGGCGACTTGACGACGCCTTTTCGCGCATGGCTGACGCTGTTCGTTACGATCCGCTCCGTTCAAGGCTTCGGACCCTCTGTGATTTGAGCGCCTCCCCCCAGTTTGCGACGCCAGAAGATGCGTTTGCCCACTGGGCGAACGGGCTCGGCATCGAGGACATCGCGCACTTTGCGCTCGCCACGCGTGAGGCGAAGAAGTACAGCGTGCCGCTGGACGAGCTTTGGCTCGACATGGCGGAGATCCAAGGCAAGGAACTCGAATATATCCGCCGCATCCGGGCGGAGACGGCACATCAACGGACGGGCGGGTATTGGTTCTACGGCATGCTCACTGGCAGTTTTTTGTTGGCGTATCCATTTGTTTCTTCGCACTTGAACGAAGTGACCAAGGTAATCTTCTGGACCACGCTTGCGGTCATGACGGTGGGGCTGTACCTCATCGTCCGCCGGAGTCAGGTCATTGAGGCGTAGGGGGGAATGAACATGACATGGCTGTCCGCAGGATTTGGTACGTGCGTCACGTTGGCGTGGCTGTGTTTTTGGCAATGGCGCGTGCAGGCGTGGCAGGAGTTTCGCAAGCGTGTTCTCAGCGACGGACAAGTCAGGCCCAAACGAAGAAGACTGCGTTCCTATACTGCGTTGCTTCAGCAGGAGGCCGTGGCCATCGGAACCCCGAAACAGGCGGCATTTTGGCTGCGAACTGTTCTGCTGGCTTCGGCCGTCTTTTTAGCCTCTGCCGTTCTTCTGCGGATGGGGATGCTCCTGTTTCTTATCCCGGGGACGTTTGCGGCTCCCCTGCTATACGCTCGCATATCGGCTCGTACGCAGGTGCGCAAGCTGACAAAACAGACACGCGTGACTTTGATGTTGATGGCGTTTCTTGTCCGTGCAGGTGCGACCCTGTCGGATACACTCGCGACGTTGGAACAGCGGCTAGGTTCGCCCATCAGAGATAGGCTGCGAGAGGTGAACGCACAGAAACGGTATGCGACACTCCCAGGAGCGCTGGAAGCCTTGGCAGACTCAACGGGTGTGCCACAACTGAGGGAACTCGCTTCCCTCGTCTCGGAATCGGAACGAAATGGGACACCCGTGGCCGACGCGCTCATTCGGAGTATGCAACTCGACATGAAGATGCGCGACGCTACAGCCGCCGAACGCTATGGGAAAGTCCAACTGGAGGTGGCCATGTATGCGACGCTGCTCATCGCAATGCCGGGGTTCGGGTTTGGCATCTATGTGATGCTCACGTTCGCGCTCCACCTCCTTGGCACATGGAGCCTGGGCTGAAGCGTTGGCACTTCGCTGGCACCCTCGGGTCGCCCAAATAAGTGATGCTTGGAGGGGAGGTGATGTATGTGTGACAAGCCTACGAAAAAACCTGAAGGCGCTCTGCCGCTTTGTGCAGGCGGAGGGCGGCGGCATGATGGACGAGTATGTGACGATGGTCGGATTTTGGATATTTTCGACCATCGTCGTGCTCGTCGCCGCAGGGCTCATCTGGTCTGCACTGTCTGGTGATTTACAAGCGATGGTGAAGGATCTCACAAATCTGTTTTGAACCCATGGGAGGGAAAAATCACATGACAAAGTGGAAACGCGCAGTCCGCTGGGTGTTGGTGGACGCAGGCAATACAGCCGAAGAAAATACAAATCGGGGTCTCTGGTGGCTCGTTGGAATCATCGCGGTGACTCTGATTGCTGGCATTGCCTACTTCATGATTGGTCACCTGTTGACACAAGCGCAGGGAGGGGCCGCCAGTGCATCAACCAGCCTGTCTTCACAAAGTGGGTTAACGCAACTGGCCCAACAGGCGGAGAGCGGCTCGCTTCAGGTCGGTACGTCATCCGTCGGGAGCGGCGGCTACAAAGCGCCGTAATCACCAGTTTTGATGTTCTGGGGTGGGCCAGTCGGTCTGCCCTTCATCTTTTTTAGAGGGGGTGCATTCGTTGCCTAGCCAATTGATAACGGCTCTGTTTGCCATCTGCGTCAGTTTCGCTGTCGCTGTCATTTTGATTTTGGCACCGCCGCTTGTAGACACGAAGATTAAAATGGATGCCATTGCACAGGATGCCGCGCGGGTCTACGCGATCACAGGTGATATTGGGGCAACACAGTCCGAAATCAACGCGGATCTGATGGCAGCGCATCTTCCGACCACGTGGGATGGCCAGACGCTTGTCTCGGTCACACCGACAATATCAGGAAGTAACCAACCAGGGTATGCACTCGATTCAACGCCTACGTCCACGAATGCCAACGTGCAGATTCAGTATAATGCGCCAATTCCATTTGACAGGGCATTGACCTTGTTTGGGGGACCCGCACTTGCCGCAACGGTTCCGATGACCGCCTCCGCAACGCAGTGGAACGAGGTGCAGTACACGGGGGTTGGGCCATGATGGCGCGCTGGAAGTCGGGTTGGGCCTGGTTTCGTGCAGAGGGCGGCTATACGTTCGGTCTCAACTTTGCCCTGCTGTCTGTGACGGTCGGCATGATTTTTCTTCTCATATTTGCGTGGTTCGCATCGGGCCTTGCTGCAGGCACCGAACTGCGGCGAGCGACCACTGCGGCCGCGCTTGCCGCACAGTCACAGGTCACTCAATCCGTATCCGCTTCAGGCACGGGATTCCTCACTTCGGCGGGTTGGGCACTGGATGGATCATACGCGCCTGCGGCACAGCAGATCTTTACGAACGAAGTGTCCGAACTGCATCTGAACCGGGTGTTCGAGAACCTGTCATTTCAGACAAGGGTCAATGGAAACCGGGTGACGGTCACGGCTTCGGGCGAATTTTTGCCGGTCTTTCTACAGTCGGCTGCAGCGCGGGTTCCCGGGCTCAAAGCGTTATCCGTTCCGATGCAAGTGACGGTTCCTGTGGAATACAAAGTCGTTGGAGAGGGGGGGTCTTGAGATGGAGCGAGAAACACGGATGCTACTTTGGACGCTGTTTGGCATTGGCGTATTGACGGTCGCTTTTCTCCCGGCCGCTTGGTCTAGTCTGAATCACCAAACAGCAACCGGGGTAAAGTCAAACGCGAACATGGCGCAAGTATTGTGGGGACAGTCCCAGTCCGTGCCACCGTATGTAACAGGATGGGCGGGTGACACCAGTGTTCCCATTATCCCAGGCGCTGTGAAACCACATGTGGCGTCCATCTCGTGGGATACGTCCACGTGGGGGCCACAGCTTGTCATCACTGGATACGGATTCGGCAACCCACCTGCTCCCGGAAAGACGTCGCTTACGATTGCGGATCAAAGCCGGGGCTGGGTGGCTGGGAATGCTTCCACCTACGGCGTGCAGCCCGTGATTACGCTCTGGCGCAACGACCGGATCGTGGTGAGCGGATTCGCCAGTTATGGGGAATCGGACATGAGGAACTGGTCCGACGGACAAGGAAGCTGGGTATTTTCACCGGGAGACGCGCTATCGATTCAGGTGACGAACCCGCAGACAGGCAGCACGGGGAAGGAGGACGTAATTTATCCCGTAAGCGCTCCCACGCCGACGCTGACGATGAATCCAATCCCTGTGCTCGTTACGGGTTCACAGATGACCTTCTCGGGACAGGTGACATGGAATGGCCAACCTCTGTCCGGCCAGGCAGTGAACGTATTCGTCACGGCCGGTACCCTCGGTGGTACAGCCTATACTGACGACGCGAGTGAGCATGTGGTGTATACGGATGGTAACGGACATTTTTCGATTCCCTACTCGGCGAATACGGGCGGCGCGATTACGATTACAGTCATGGCGGATGGGGTCACGCTGACGAAATACGCCACGGTTCTCAGTCCCAACTTGGTCGTGCAGGTGGACGTGCCGACACCGAATCTAAGCCTGCCCAGCGGTGCGGTAAACACATGGAATGGCAACGTAACCGACTTTCCGTTCTACGCATTTTCAGAGCTACCCATCAACATGAATTTCCCTTATCCGGCACAGAGCGTGACCGAAGGGACAAATACGCTCTGGAACCCGGACTCGGCCATGAATCTTTGGGTTGTCCAGAATCCCAACTTTCCAAATGGTGTCCAGTTTGACCATACCACGGTGACGACTTCTTCTTCCGGAACCGCCGAGATAAGCCTGCTCGACGCTCTGTCCAATGGCTGGGTCGATGATTTTGAGGTTATCTATGTAAACGGCAAGCCTGTGGCGATGTCGAACGGATCTTACGGCGCAAACGCACTAGAATTTAAAGGCGTACCGATGTTTTCAAGCAACACAGAGCAACTCCCGGTGCAGTTGCATGCGGGGCAGAACGACATTGTGATCGAGGGCATCAATACGGATGGATTCAACGGAGCAAGCATGCAACCCGCCTTTATGGATCTGAAGATGACGGACGCAAACGGGAATCTCCTTGCCTCCACTGCCGATGCCGCAAAGTGGCAGAGTACCGGCTACATTCAAGCCACCCCATCCTCGTGGCAAGCTGCAGCTACGGAGTACATTTTTCAGGAGGGCAGCGGACAGGCCGTTTATCAGGAACGGACGAGCACAGCACTGGTTGGGCAGAGGTATCAAGTGAGCGGTCGACTCACCTCTAACGGAAACCCCGTGGCGAATCAGGCGTTAACACTCTCCACGTCGGGCGGTTCTGTATCCGCGAGCGAGGTCACAACCGATGCACAGGGTGATTTCAGCGCTACTTTTACTGCTCCACATACACCCGGCACATATGACATTACGGCGACTGGGGCAGGGACAACCGCGAGCACAAGGGTAACCGTGACGCAGAACCAACTGGTAAGCGGCCCGATTATGAATGGCATGCCGTCACAGTGGACCGGGAACTGGGCATCGCATATGTACCTGACCCATTTACCCCAAGGCGCACAGATTCTCGCCACCAACGGATCACAGCCAACGGCTGCTTATTTTCAGTACGGAAATGGCCAGGTGCTCGTGGACACACAAACCGTCGAATATTACTACGACAACGCCAGTTGGGCGACGACGGAATGGAACAATATCATCCGCGATTTTATTCAACCAAGCAAAAAACCTGTATTGCTGCTCTATGGTGGCGCGAACTGGGGAAACAACGCGCAAGCGGTGAGTTCCGTGCGACAGGCCGTCCCCGGCGCAGCGGTAAGTTCCCTGAATACGCCCACAATCCCGAACATCAGCCAATACGGAACGATTGTCGTAAATGCAGTGCAAACCGCTGGATTTGAGCAGAATCTGGAGCAGGTGATGCCACAGCTGGATGCATGGATTCAAAATGGTGGGACGCTCATCTTCGACTCGACGGCTCAGGAGAACATTCTGTGGCGTGTTGGCCCGGACGGAATATCAAACGTTTGGGATTTGGCACCGGAGAACGATTTAGCTGGAAACGTACAGTAGGGATGTTTCTCAAAAAAACAATGCCACTCGCGTCACACATCTCTGCAACTTCGGTGCCTGTTTATCCGATTGTTCATAATTATCGGGATGACCATGGCTTAATTCAAAAGAAGGTGAGGAGTTGATTTCCGCGTTTATGTGGCACGCATTGTTCGGTATTCAAACCAGTGATCATCATGGGTGGACGATCCATCCTCAGGCGATATGGATTGCTTTGCTCGTCTTCTCAGCAGTCGCGGCATGGTTTGACGTAAGGGTGCGCCGGATTCCGAACCTGTGGAACCTTTGTGGGGTCTGTGCCTTTTTGGCACTGCAAGCCGAATGTGGGGCAGGAATCAGCGCGGGCATCTCTATGTTCATCACCGGAGCATTACTGTTGATTCCGACCCTGTGCGGAATATGGGGGCAGGGAGACTGGAAAATGGCGATGGTCTATGGGGCGGCACTTGGCGTGCTGCCCACGCTTGTCGTTTGGTGGCTGGCCATGTTACTGGCCAAGGGGAGTAGCGTTCTGGTGAGAAAGTTGGACATTAAACGGGTCAATAATAGCGCAAAGTTGGGTCTGCCGTTGGCCGCCTTTGTGTTGGTAGCAACTATTATGGTCTATGCGGGAATGTACCTGCTTCGATAAATCAGATGCTTCGGTCTCTTTGTCCGTGTTTCTCGAAGGAGGCTCGATTTATATGCGTATATCCGTTGCATCGAACAAGTTTCTGACCCTCCGCGCACAGGAGGGGTATTCCTCCCATACGATTCGGGCCTATCGGCTGCAGCATAACCTATTGATTCGAGACATCGGGGACGTCGAAATTGACACGGTCACGTTGGGACGATTACGTGAGCACTTGCATCAGCACGTGCACCTGAAACCAAGCAGTATCGGTCACAAGATCCGTGCTATCAAGAGCTTGTTCAAGTGGCTGGTGGAGGAGGAACTTCTGCTACGCAATCCCACATTGAGGTTAAAGGAGCCCAAGCAAGGAAAGCGCGTGCCAAAGGCGTTAACGATTGATGAGCTGGAGTTGCTGCGGGACTCATGCACGAGTTCATTGGAACATGCTATGGTGGGATTTTTCTTTGCCACAGGCTGTCGAGTAGGAGAAATCAACAGACTCGACCGTACTGCAATTGACTGGCAGCGCGGTTGCGTGAACGTGTTCGGTAAGGGCAACAAAGAGCGGGAGGTGTACTTTGGGTCCGAGGCCCGCATTTGGTTGCAACGTTACTTGGATAGTCGCAATATCAGAAATTTCTCGGTTCAAAGGTCATCCTTGAATGCATGACATAATGGAGAAAAGGGGAGCGAGCAACCATGACAGACATCTCAATCCTGGATGTACATATCCATACCACGCATGCCTCAGTATTTGGTCGTCCTCGCAAAAATACTTTTTCCACATTTGGTGAGAAAATTTAGTCTTTCGGTTAGTTCCTATCGTAGGCAAAAACCATCGAATCGGTCAGCATTTCGACCGATGCATGGTTGTCTGTGAGCAGCATGCTTCCATCTACAACCGCGTTCGTTAACGGTTGTAAAGATGACGGCCACTCGTCAGCAATCGATTCCAAAGGACTTGCCGCAGAAATCCTTCTGAATGCGCGGGTCGTCAGCGGGTGCTGCGCACCAATCAGTAAGTAGTTGAAATCACCTCGCGCCTTGACGCGGTAAACGTCTGGATACACCGTAGTCAGGGTTTTTTCAAACGCTTTCAGCATCGGCGACTTGGGATTCGTCACGTTCAAATTGAGCGCAACGACGCCGTCTGGTGTCAACCGATACCGAATCTCCTGAAAAAACTCCTTCGTGATCATGTGTGGCGGAATGTAAATCTCATTGATGTACGCGTCGACGATGACGATGTCGAACTGTTTCCCAGGCTGCCGAATAAACATGCGGGCATCTTCATTGACAACCGTAGCATCAGTCGGCTTTAGCCCGAAGTATCGATAACCAAGCGGGATCACGGACGGATCAATCTTCACACCCGTGACGTTCATTGCTGGGAAATACATCTTGTCGTACACCGAGAGTAGATGTGGAATGGTGCCGCCTGCGGAGCCAAGGACTGCAACGCGCCGAGGGGTAGCCGTTAAAAAGGGAATCAACAGGTAATCGTCGTAGTAGTCACTCCTGTTCAATGCATTCCCAGGTCGGCTAACAGACTGTACGCCGCCCCTCTCATTATAAATCAGTGCGGTGGCACCGTCTCTCTGACGTACCACCTGCACATACTGGTAGAGCGTATCTTTAACTCCACAATACTTTCCCGTAAGGGCTGTGAACGCCAGTGGATACTTTCACATCACCCGTGGCAAATGCTACAAGCATTACGATGGAGACAGAACCCACGTTTACACGCATCGCTCGCCGTAAGCCAAACGCGCTGATGACATTCAGAACGCCCGACCAAATCAGCAACGTTTGCACGACTCCCAGGTAAGGTATCGTTCCGAACGCAGTGCCGAATGTGCCAAACAGACTCTCAAGCGTAGAAAACGTGTATAGGTTCCCAGCGACCTTCCCTGCACTGTCAGAAGTATGGCTCGTCAACCGGATCGCAAATGGACTTACCATAGTCAGCAAGAACACGGGGGCACAAACACAAACACGATGCCAACCTAGGACAGCACAATGGTCGAAACGGGTGTGTTCATGATGCCGGATGAGAGGTTGCGAAAAATGAGGTGCCCCCAGAGTGGTAGAGAAGCCATCCACAACCCGGCTGCGAGTGACAAATGCATGAGGAGGCTTCGATTGGGATACTTGTCCGCAATCCGGCCCCCAATAAAGTATCCGACGGACAGCGCCAACAGAATCATGCCAATAATGTTTGCCCAGACGATCATCGATGTGCCAAAGTATGGTGCGAGAAACCGTGAAGCATCCAACTCCAAAGCCATCACAGATGCGCCAGTACAGAGGACATAGACATAGTAGAAACCGACACCGAAGTCGCCGTTTGTGGCATTGTATTTGGGGGACATCGCCTCACCTCCAAATAGTTTATTTAGGCTCTTTTCGTAAAGATTGTTGCTAAAAATCAATTGTATTTGAAGAACACATTACATCGGAAGAAGCATAGCCAATATCAGACCCGTTTTTTGAGCACAATAAGGATCAACAGTATAACAGCAACAATCCCAGTAATTGTTAGACTGACACTCAACGACCTACGCAATATCTCTAAAACATAATCACGCATCGGTACAGTATAGCTGGTGCCGTTTACTGTAGAGTGAAATGAATCGGGTAGGAAAATGATGCACAAAGCAAGTGAAGTAACGAACGTGTATACCCATGTCTTTACGAATATCCTCTCCACGATTTACCCCCTGGGGAAAGTTATTGGAATAGCGATCCTCTTAGACGGTTCGAAGATATTGTACCGTAATATCGTTTCGGCCTGCACTGAATCGACTGTCACGGATTTCTTCGGCAACTTTGTCTAACTTTAACCGTGGCTCAGGGAAGAGAGTGTTCTTGATTGCCTTAAACAAAGCGAGTTTTTCGGCTTGACTCAATTCATCGAAGTCTTCGTATAGATCCCTCCAACCCATTCAAACCGCTCATCGTCCGAGATGTGTCGAATATTGTTTAAGGAGCAACAATCTATACGAAAACAGCCTATATTTAAGCAGATTTTCGGGAAAATTCTAGCATTCTATCACCGGGATATCCCAAATCACACAGCAGTAACTATCATATCTACGCGTATATTCAAGGACACCCAGGGACCAGCAGTCGGCAGAATAAGTCTAATTACGATTTCTGCAATGATTTGGAGTTTTTTTACACGGACAAACTTCAGTTTCACAGTCGAATACACATCTTCAACTCCAGTTGGCCCGCGCCAAAATGTTATTAATGTCGTCTAATACTTCGTTTGAGCTGAGGTCTGCGGTATTGTAGGTCTTGCGGATGTTCCCGTTTTGATTGATTAAATCAGTCTTTAAAACATGTTCGAAATACCCTGGTTTGGCCCCGGCTCTGACCTGGATTCCCCATTCTCGCAAAATTCTTTTGGTCTGCTCTGGGGTTGCGCGAAGGAAATACCATCCGCTGTAGTTGGCGTGAAAGTGATTTGCCTATTCCTTAATGACGGGTAACGTATCTCGCGTCGGGTCAAATGTGATGGAGACAAAAACCACTTTGTTTCCAAAGTTCCCGTCCTTTTCGAGCTGGTTTTGTATTTGTTCCATCCTATAGGCTGTGAGCGGACATTCGTCCGGACAATGCGTGTGAAACCAGGCTACAACCCGAATCTTGCCGTCCAGACTGTCAAGCGATATTGTTTTCCCTGTAATGTCCGTTGCGCTGAAGTTGGGAGCTTGTCCTGCAACTGGCAGATTCCCACCTCCTTCACGGATCATATAGAAGAGTCCACCAATGATGCCAGCGACAAGTATCAACGTTAGGGCCCAAAATCCCAAAGTGAGAATGCGGTTTCGATGAATGTTCATAGACTTTCTCCCCGACTGCGATGATGTTGCTCAGCTAAGTGAACATGGCAACAAATAAACACATTAGCAAGGAAGTGTAGAGAAAATGTGTAGAGAGCGTGCACACACTTTCTCCATAAGTATCTGTTACCCTCACGCTGTTCATGGGATCTAGCCGATGGGCGGATATAAAGAGGTGTTTTATGTGACTTTCAAGACGGTGGCCGGGAAAATCGGGTTATCGGTAATTTTATTGGTTCTTGTTGTATTGCTTGCGTTGTACGTGTCCCTTGACCAACTGTTTATTCGCGTCCTTTATGTCCAAGGAGAATCGAGACTTGTCGTTTCCACCTTTGCCCACGTTCAGTGGTTGATTATTTTAGCGGGCATCGGATCGGTCATGCTGGCAAGCGGGCTCACTTTGTTTTTATCGAATCGTTTGGCTAGTCCGCTGATACAGATGGAGTCGGTGACCAAGGAAATCAGCAAGGGAAATTATCACAAGACGGTACCTGTACAGGGCGAGGATGAAATTGCTCGCCTAGGACGTGCCATTAATGATTTGGCCCGCCATTTGGACCATTTGGAGTCAACGCGCAAAGAATTTTTGGCGGATATCTCGCATGAGTTGCGGACGCCTCTGACATACATTCGAGGGTACAGTCAAGTTTTGTTCGAACACCTTGTGTCATCTGAGAATGAAAAGGATGAGTATTTGAAATTGATCTTTGATGAGTCCGAGCGAATTGAGCAACTCATCGTAAACCTATTTTCCTTGGCACAGGCAGATGAAGGGACTTTGCGAGTGAGTCCGGAACCAGTAGATATTGCACACCTTGCGGATAAAGTGATCCGGCGGATGCAACGGAAGGCAGCTGATAAATCGGTTACTTTGCAGCTTGTTGCCAAAGTATCTCCCGTTGTCTCGGCGGATCCGTTACGAATTGAACAGGTGTTGTTTAATTTGTAAGCGTAAAATAGCCACCACGTTAATGAAACGTAGCGGCTAGAAATAGTACGTGTATCGGTCAAGATCACTTGTTTTTCGCAGCCATGTTCCATGGCAGTAACGTGTTCATCGCTTCCGGATCCTCAAGGTCGATGTTCGGCATTTGCTCAAACAGGAATTGAAGATAGGTCAATGGATCGAGCCCGTTTTCTTTCGCCGTTTCAACGATGCTATACGTGATCGCGCTCGCCCGTGCTCCTCTTGGTGTATTTGT
>NZ_LPVJ01000036.1 GCF_001516615.1 Ferroacidibacillus organovorans
CTGTTAAAGCTAATGAATAGAGTCCGGAGATAGACGGTGTACTTTGTCCAGAAGTTGCCACGCTGGATGTCCAAAGGCACGGCGTGGAGGGAAGGAAGTTTGCCTCCCTTCCCCGCAGTCTTACGTTAGTTTAGAGTTATCAAGTAACGTCTGTGTTCCATGAGAGCAAGAGCCACGTCGTTGACAATAATGTACCAGCCCTTCGCAAATTCAATTCGGCATGGCAAGTTCAACTTCCCAACACAAAGCTCGAATCCCTCTCCGCAACTCAGCCAGTAAGGCGTGTCTCCTGTATCAACACACCACCGGTCCATATGGTCACAATAATACATGGTCATTGGCGGACGTCTCATGAGAGTTCACCCTGAATCACGCGATTCACGATGTGGTCGTCAATAATCCGCTGCCGGTTCTGGGCGCCGTACATCAAGCAATGTGTACAGATTTTGTTCACCAGTCGTGGGGCTCCTGTGGAGAAACGGTAGATTTCATCGATGGATTTCTCAGAAAAGATGGTTTGCTCTGCACCAGCATAGTTTAGGTGTTGCTCAATGTACTGCCCAACTTGAGCTCGGTCATAATAGTGGAGCCGACACTGCAAGTCAATCCTCTGGCGGATGGCGGCATATGCCTGCAGGTTGAGTCTGTCCCACAACTCATTTTGTCCCACCAGAATCAAGGCCATAGGACTCTGTGAGTCCATTTTGAAGTTGAGGAGGAATCTCAATTCTTCCAGCATCTCTCGGTCGAGCAAATGGCTCTCGTCCATGATGACCACTGGACTTAGATTATGGATACCGCGCATGAGTTCAATCTCACGATGCAATTGGCGTTTGGCGTCTCCACGATAAAACTTCGCCTCATATCCGAGTTGCTCTAACATCCCTTTGTAGAAATGACGAGGCGTTAGCTTTGAGTCTGACAGATACAAAATCTTGAACTTGGAGTTCTCAAGTGCGTCTGAGAACCGACGAATGGTCGTCGTCTTACCTGTCCCGCAATCTCCTGTGACTACGGCGAACCACTGTCGTTCTGCCGCATATTTGAGCCTGCCCAAAATATCCTCGATTCCTTGTGGCATGTATAGTTGGTCTGTCGGGATGTCACGGGAAAAGGGGGTGTGGATAAACTCGTAGAACGACTCAAACACTCCCTTCACCATCTTTCCAAACGCTGTCATAGCGTACGGCCGGGGTAATTTGGTCGATTCTGTCTTTATGCTTGTCCGCTGCTGCGGCAAGGAGCCGGGAGGAGTCTGCAGGAATGGTTCCAAGGTGTTCAGGCATAGAGGGACGCCTGCCTGAGCGTTCACCAATGACCAGCTCTCTTGCTGTCCATGGTTCATGGTTTGGATACTCAATCGTGAGTATCATCGTGTCAGTCGGGTCATACACAACATCGACTGTCCTGCCGATGAACGACAAGCCTACCTCGTACTTCTTACCCTGAAAACTGATGCATCCAGCCTTATCAACCTTACGCGTCTCCATGTGCAGGAAGGCGTTTGCCATAACCTCTGTACTCACGAACCGCAGTGGTTTCGGGTCACATTGATACGCCATTTGTGGACTTGTATTTTCACCGAGTGCAGAATGTGGTTTGTTCTGGTAGCATTCACTGAGCCAAACCTGAAACAATTCATTGAGTCGGTCGAGCGTTTGTTCTTTCTCCAGTGCAAACTCCGCAAGAAATGAATCGACCGTTTGATTCAGCCGTTCAATTTTTCCCTTACTTTCAGCTGCATAGGGTGCCGTATAGAGAAGACGTATGCCAAGCTTGGAACAAGTCCTAATCATCCACTTGTTGCGAAATTGCTTGCCGTTATCGAAATATACAGCTTCTGGCACCCCATATTTCTGCATCACTTGCCGCATGCAGTCGATGACAATGCACTTGTCAAGTGTCGCATAGAACGCTGCATGCAGAACATACCGCGTGGCGTCATCGATGAAGGCAACCAGGTAGGCCTGCACCTTTGTACCGCTGTTTCCAACAAAAACGTAGGGCCCAAACTTGATATCACTTTGGAACAATTGGTTGCGATGTTTCTTTTGGAATCGTCGAGCCGCAACGCCAGACTGGGTATACATCCGCATCTGCCTGGAACTATATCCTCGCTGTGCAAACCTCTCCTGCAACGTGCTACGCTTGATTTGCCCTTTCTTCGCTTTGCCTTCCCATTCTAAGATCTGAATAATTTGCGACACGCTTCGGCTTGGCACCTCTCTGCGTAGCCCAATCGCCGCGTCCAAGAGTTCGTCTGAAACGGACATACATAGATTCGTACGACCTTTCCCCTTAGGTTTGAGTCCGCCGAACCCATCTTGGTGATATTCCTTCAGATAACGCCGCAAGGTTCGTTCCGATAACCCTGTTTGTACACAGAGCTGGGCCTTCATCTCCCTCAGCTTCGCTGGATCCAAGCCATCCTCGAGCAGTGGAGATAATAGTTGAAACCTCGCTACCGCAATTTCTTCCGCCTTCTTCCCATCTTTCACGTCTAAGCCCTCCTTTTAGTAGACCTAGGATGACTGTAGACTGGGTTCATGCGGACAGACATGCAGAACGGGTATGTACCCACAAATGTGTATTTGCAATCGGCCGGACAACTCTGGCCAGCCACCCATCGGCATCGCCGACAAACCGTCCAATGGTTTGGAGTGGAGATTGCGAAGGAGTGGACAACTCCGGCACAGGAAGATTGAATCGATGGGCAATGGCAGTTAAACATCCTACTGCATAAGGGGACCAACTGGTGAACCACTGCCGCAGGCGAAAAAGGGTTGACTCGTCTGCCGCAACTGCAGGATTTTGTTGGCTGACGGTCTCCTCAATACTTGCCGCATCATAACGCTTGTAGGGGACTAAGATGTTGGGGAGTTCGTGGTGTATCTTGCAACACGATTCACAGCGCATCCTACGAATCACGAGTGTCACTTTTTCACCCGAACTTTGTATGTACCTTCTGCGTCGACTCCCGATCACCCCGAGATATCCTTGGCAACAAGGACAGGGAATGACTTCTTCACTCCTGACAAAAAACACTCATTTCAGCACTCCACAGCAGCTGAAAAACTGATACAAT
Organism: Ferroacidibacillus organovorans; assembly: GCF_001516615.1. Taxonomy (GTDB): domain Bacteria; phylum Bacillota; class Bacilli; order Alicyclobacillales; family SLC66; genus Ferroacidibacillus; species Ferroacidibacillus ferrooxidans_B. The sequence continues at coordinate 3,086 of NZ_LPVJ01000036.1, forward strand.
AACCATACGTTGATTATTGGGATGGACGTCTCTAGTGACACCGTTGGTCCGGTGCCACGCAAAAGAGAGGCGTCCTTTTCCTTTCCTAAGTTGTGGCCATTATATCTAGCAATCCATGGACAGGCAATACCGTCAGTTTTCGGGCATTTTGACTCAGCAGAAACA
>NZ_LPVJ01000037.1 GCF_001516615.1 Ferroacidibacillus organovorans
TTCATGAACCGCCGTATGCGGACCCGCATGTACGGTGGTGTGAGAGGTCGGGGGCTAGGCGCCCCCTCCTACTCGATTGCAAATAGACAGCATTACACAAAACGGGAAGCCAGTTCTAGGATTGAAAAAAGGATCAGACGCAAGTTCAGATAACAGGAATAGGAGTGATTCGATTTTCGCGACGATCCCTATCCGTTTGCGGCGAGAAGGGTGAGAGTAGAGGAAGGGGTTTTGGTGTGAGAAGAAAAACGACTGCAAAATGGTGTGTGCCGCGTCGCGCGCCACAATTTGCCATGGTTGGCACGATGATTCTTGCAGCGGTATTTTTCGTGGCGGGCTGTGATCCGACGAGTCTTTCGAGCGATCCGGCCGTGCCTGTCGCGACCGTTGAGCGGGGAATGACGCTGCTTTGGGGTCCGGAAATCAAGGAGGAGGCATTGCAGATGATTCAACAGAGCACCGTGTTTTGTCATCTCACGATGTATGAACTTGGTGATCAGGATCTTCTTGACAGTTTGCGAAAGGCAAAGCAAAGAGGAGTTGACGTCAAGATCATTCTGGATGCGTCAGAACCCCATTCGCAGACAATCGCGCTCCCCTTTCTTCGAAAATACCACATTCCAGTCAGCCTGCTCACGATACCTGGTGGAATATCTCATATCAAGTCACTTGTCACGGAAAATTCAACAGGTCTTCACGCTCTGATGGGCGGGATGAACTTTGGGCCGTACAGCTGGGAGAATCATGACGCGTCAGTCTATATTGACCACGCTGAAACCGGTTTTGAGGGGCTTTTTCAACAAGATGCCGCGCGTGCGAATGGCTGGCCTGAAGCAAATGTCGCGTATCCACTGCCACTGCTTTATGATGGCCAGATCGAACCGGCGATGCTCGAGGCAATTGCGGGTGCAAAACACACGGTTGATGTAGAGGCATTTGCACTTACGAGCAGGGATTTTCTCACGGCGTTGGAAACAGCCGCGGCGCGCGGCGTCACCGTACGCGTCTTGCTTGACGCAAAACAGAGTTACAATCACCGCAGCGCGGCCCGGCTTTTGCGCGCAGGAATTTCTGTCAAGTACTATACACCGTACCAAGGGGAGTATCTTCATGCAAAGATTGTGAATATCGATCAAGGGCGTATCCTCTTTGTCGGTTCAGCCAATTTTTCCTACCACGGTTTTTCTGTCAATCACGAAGGGGATCTGGAATTGACGTTTGTGCCGCGCATGGGGTCGGTGGTCGCGAGCGATTTTAACACACAGTGGGGTCGCGGCGGTGACGTTGCGGCTTCTGCAAGTGGTCAATACGGTTCTTCGGCTACTTACTAACCAAGAAGCGCAACAATGGTTCTCATGAGGCTAGTTCAGGGGCTGTGAATGCGCTATGATGAGATCCATGGGAGAATTTCAAGAGTACAAGCGAAAAACATGGATAAGTTCGTGGGGCGCGTTTGATCGTTTTGCCGTTGATTGGGTGATTCACAACCAGTGGCGGCAGCGCTATTTACACGTGTGGATGAAGTGGCTTGCCCGGATCGGGGCATGGCTTATGATCGTTGTAATGATTTTATTCATGTTATGGAGAATACTCTTTTTTTCGGATCTCTCGACGATTTCTGAAGTTCTTGGAGCGATGTTTTCAGCGGTTTGCACAAAGCTTCTGATTGATGTGATTGCCGTGAAAGTTGGCAGAGTGAGACCTTTTGTCAAACGCAGATTGACTCCGTCTGTGAGAAAGGATGAACAAGATCCATCCTTTCCTTCGAATCACGCGGGGGGCGCCTTTGCGTTGGCTGGATACCTTGCATTTCACTTTTCTCCTCTGGCCCCGTTTCTTTATGTGATCGCAGTGGGATTGGCTGTCTCTCGCGTTTTTTGCGCTTTTGCACTACCCGAGCGATCTGGTGGCTGGGGCGGGCGTGGGACGCTTGTGGCATTTTTAGTTTCTCTGTTTTTGTCATAGACGACCGGGGAATGGGAATCCTCTCTTAATAAGCGCTCACGGAGAGGGTGATTTTCATTCGCGCTGCACTGTTACAAGTGATGGCTGTATGTTCAATCCTTGCGAGTACAGGCTTTGCGGCGGTTGCGCACGCAGAAGAATTTCATGTGGCCATTACGACAAGAGGATTTGTTCCAAACGAACTTCACGCTACAGACAAGGGCCCGATACGCATTGATATTGTGAATCAAACCCGGCAGGTTCATAATTTTGTCCTGCCGAAATTCTATCTGTTTACGCAGAATCTGCAACCGAATGAAAAAACGTACGTTTCGTTCGTGCCAGACAAGACGGGGCGTTTTGAGTACTATTCAGATACAGGAGGAAAAAAGGAACAGGGTTATATAGGATATCTGCAAATTGATCACAAGTGAGATGCGACCACGCTGAAGACTGTGGGAGTTTGAGATTCTGCGTGGTCGCACATGTCAAATAGTATCTAACCTAATAAAACCTCGAGCTTTCTTCCACCCAGAATATGGTAGTGGAGGTGAAAGACGGTTTGCCCTGCCTCTTCCCCAACATTCGTAATCACTCGAAACCCAGTTTCATATACACCTGTTATTTTTGCAACAGCGACGACCGCCTCTTGCAGCGCAGTAAGCAAAGTTCCATCTGCTGAATCAAGTTCCACAACGGATTGTAGATGTGTTTTTGGTATAATCAAGACATGCGTCGGTGCCATCTTTGCAATGTCTTCAAAAGCCATGACGTGTTCATTCTCATAGAGGATGGTAGACGGAAGTTCGCGACGAACAATTTTACAGAAAACGCATGATTCCAACCTTGGTTCACCTCGTCTGGGCGCGACTTCTCAACGCCTCAATATGGATTCAAAGAGATCATAACAAATAGGAGGAAATAACTCTATGCCAGATGATTATCGTGACGGTATCGCGTTTGACGGGGAGAAATTTTTACGGTTAGACGAAGCAAAAGTCCCGCTCGAAGATCGTGCACATCAATTTGGCGACGGAATTTATGAGGTCATTCGTATCTATCAAGGTGCATTTTTTAAGTTGGAAGAGCATATGAAACGTTTTGAGAGGAGCGCGCAGGCCATCTCGCTTACACTCCCCTATGAGATGCCAAAGATTGTTGAGTTGATCGAGAAAGCACATGAGTTAAGTGGTCTCAGCGAAGCTGCGCTCTATATCCAGGTTTCGCGCGGCGCGGCGCGGCGCGATCACCCATTTCCGGATGCGGTGGCCCGCCTCACCATGACGGTGCGGCCTGTGAAGACAGAATCAACGAGTGCCTTGCGCCATCAAGGACAGCGTGTCAAGACGACGGAAGACATTCGCTGGTCATGGTGTTACATAAAATCGCTCAATTTATTGCCGAATGTGTTGATGAAACAGCGTGCGCTTGACGAAGGCTTTCACGATGCGATTTTTGTTCGCGACGGGTTGGTTACGGAAGGCACCAGCAGCAACATCGCAATCGTGCGCGGTGGCACTTTGTATACGCATCCAGCGAATCAGTCGATTCTTCACGGGATTACGAGGCAAGTTGTATTGGAACTGGCGCGCGAGCTTTGTATACCTGTTGTCGAATTGGCATTCACTGTAGATGAACTGAAAGAAGCTGATGAAGCGTTTACCATGAGCACGATTGCAGAAATTGTGCCGATTCGACAAGTCAATGAGACGTACATTAGAAACGGAAACGTCGATGAGTTTGTGGTGACGCGCCTTTTGCAGAAGCACTTTGAAGCGCAACATCGTGGAATTTTAATGAAGTGATCGATTGCACGGTTTGAACGCGCTGTACACAGTTGAATATTTGTCACAATGGTCTGACGTAAACATTGACCGATCAGTCAAAAAATCATATTCAAATCAAGGATCCTCTGCTATGATAGATGCAAGAGCAAGGGGGTATTTGGATGAGATCGATAAAGCGCGCCGCAGTGCTCGGCTCTGGAGTCATGGGAGCGGCCATTGCCGGCCATCTTGCAAATGTAGGGATCACGTGTCTTTTGCTTGATATTGTACCTGCAGAGTTGCTTCCTGAAGAGGAAAAGAAAGGGCTTTCACTTTCGGATCGGACAGTGCGGAATCGCTTGGCTGATCGCGCACTTGCAAATTTGCTCAAAGCAAAACCGGCGCCTCTCTATACAAAGGAGCAGGCGGAACGAATTGAAACTGGGAATTTTGAGGATGACTTACAGAGAATCGAAGAGTGTGACTGGGTGATTGAGGTCGTTGTCGAGAATTTGGCGATTAAAAGGCAAGTATTAGAGCGTGTGGATTCCTTTTTAAAACCTGGGACGATCGTCAGTTCCAATACGTCGGGCGTTTCAATTGAAGCAATGGCCGCCGGACGATCGGAAGGATTTCAAAAGAATTTTCTTGGGACACACTTCTTCAATCCCCCCCGCTACATGAAACTCTTGGAAATTATCCCTACAGCACACACTGATCCCGCAATTGTCACAGAGATGGAGACATTTTGTTCGCGCGTTTTGGGAAAAGGCGTGGTGATTGCAAGAGATACACCGAATTTTATTGCAAACCGCATAGGGACGTATGGGTTGCTTGTAACACTGAGGGAAATGGAAAAATCGGGTTTTGGTGTTGATGAAGTGGATACATTGACAGGTCCTGTGATAGGACGTCCCAAAAGTGCCACGTTTCGAACACTTGATCTGGTCGGTTTGGACACGTTTGTTCATGTTGCGAACAACGTACTAGAACATTCTGCGAATGAACATGAGCGAGATGTGTTTACGGTGCCTGAGCCGATTTTAGATATGGTCGCCAAAGGGTATCTCGGAGACAAAAATGGTCAGGGTTTCTTCAAAAAGCAAAAAGATGAAAATGGGACAGAGATCCTCGCCATTGATTTATCTGATTTCACGTATCGACCCCGCCGCAAACTTCGCTCTGTCTCTTTCGAAGCGGCGAAAGTCGCAAGAACGCTGCCTGAGAAACTCTGCGCGCTTGCCTACGGGCAGGATGAGGCGGCAAATTTTGTCTGGAATGTGCTCAAAAAAGTGCTGATCTACAGTGCTTCTCTCGTCGGTGTCATTGCGGATGACATCGTTGCGATTGACAATGCGCTCAAGTGGGGCTTTAACTGGGAGTTTGGCCCATTTGAGACGTGGGATGCGCTTGGACTTGCGCGATCAGTCAAACGAATGGTGGAAGAAGGAGACGACGTTCCCGGCTTTGTGCTTGAGATGGTCGAAAATGGCCAGTCTTTTTATCAAAAGGACAACGGCGTCACAATGTTTCACACTCGGACTGGATACAAGACGCTGACGCAAGGCGCGCGAATCGATCTTTTTGCGCTCATGGCGCAAGGCCGGAAGATTTTTGGCAATAATGGCGCGACACTGCTTGATCTGGGCGATGATGTGGCGTGTCTTCATTTTCACTCTTTGAAGCAGGCGATTGGCGGGGACATGATTTCCATGATGATGCGTTCCGCCGACGAAGTAGAAAAAAATTATCGCGCGCTTGTCATCGGGGCGAATGCGACCAATTTTTGCGTCGGCGCTAACATCATGATGATGCTTACAGAGGCGCAGGATGAAAACTGGGATGAGATTGATCTGATGATCCAACAGTTTCAGCGCGCAACATCACGCATCAAGTTTATGAAGCGACCAGTGGTCGTCGCGCCATACGGACTCACGCTCGGTGGCGGTGCAGAAATTGCGCTTGCAGGTACCGCGATGCAAGCGGCGGCTGAAACGTATCTGGGACTTGTGGAGACAGGGATCGGTTTGATTCCGGGCGGTGGCGGAAACAAGGAATTGCTCATGAGAGTGATGGAAAACGTGCCGGATTATCCGGATGTGCCATTGCTTCCGTTTGTGCAGAGAGCCTTTGAGACGATTGCACTCGCCAAAGTTTCAACATCCGCCCTCGACGCTAAATCGCTCGGTTTTCTCTCTGACCGCGACCGTATCACGGTTGGACAGGATTTTCTCTTATCAGATGCAAAACAGCGGGCGCTCTCGTTGGCTGTCGATTATGTTCCAAAAAAACCTGCGTTTATTCGCGTTGCGGGCGAGAACGGGGCGGCAGCGCTCAAATTGGGTGTCTATGGAATGAGGCGCAGCGGGTACATTTCTGATCACGATGAAAAAGTGGCCAAACAGTTGATCCGCGTCCTGACAGGTGGGCAGGTCCAGGCGGGAACACGTCTTTCTGAACAGGCGCTTCTTGATCTTGAACGAGAGGCATTCTTGTCGCTGTTGGGAGAAGCCAAGACACAGGCGCGGATGCAGTACATGTTGCAGACGGGCAAACCGCTTCGCAATTAAACCTTTGAGATGGGGAGGAGATCATGTGAAAGAAGCGGTTATTGTAGCGGGTGCGCGCAGTGCGATTGGGCGTTCGGGCAGAGGTTCGCTACGGCATACGCGACCCGATGATTTTGGGGCGGCAGTCCTTAAAGAGATGCTTTCACGCGTCGCGTTTGATCCGGCAGAGATTGACGATATTATTTTAGGTTGCGCGACGCCTGAGGCGGAGCAAGGGATGAATATGGCGCGCATCGTTGGACTGCGCGCAGGACTTCCGACAAACGTATCTGGGATGACGATCAATCGCTTTTGCAGTTCGGGTCTTCAGTCGATTGCGCTGGCGGCACATGGCATCATGGCGGGCACGTATGACGCAGTCGTAGCAGGCGGTGTGGAGAGCATGAGCCGTTTGCCGATGGGTGGATATAATCTGTCGCCAAATCCCTATCTCGCAGAAAATTTTCCTGACGCGTACATCTCGATGGGTCACACGGCAGAAGAGGTTGCCCGGCGATTTGGTGTCTCTCGCGAGGATCAGGACGCTTTTGCTTTGCGCAGCCACCGTTTGGCGGCTGCCGCAAATGATGCTGGAAAGCTTGACGCACAAATTGTGCCGCTACAAGTTTCCGTGCAAGAGACGGATGAAGAGGGAAAAACGGTTATCCGCTCTTTTACGTTCTCGCGCGACGAAGGCATACGCAGAGATACGACGCTCAACGCGCTCGCCAAGCTGAAACCTGCTTTTTCGCTGAACGGTTCAGTTACGGCAGGAAACTCATCGCAGACGAGCGACGGGGCGGCAACGGTTCTCATGATGTCGGCAGAACGTGCGGCGCGCGAAGGATTAAAGCCGATTGGGGTGTTTCGCTCCTTTGCGGTGGCGGGAGTGGACCCGGATGTCATGGGGATTGGACCTGTTGCAGCTGTGCCCAAAGCGCTTGAGAAGGCGGGTCTGTCGTTAGCCGATATTGATCTGATTGAGTTAAACGAAGCGTTTGCCGCACAGGCCGTACAGGTGATCCGCGCGCTTGGCATGAATGAGGAGATTGTCAATGTCAATGGCGGGGCGATTGCGATCGGTCATCCACTCGGTTGTACAGGAACGCGGCAGGCTGTTGATCTGCTCGAGGAGTTGAAGCGTCAGAACAAGCGCTATGGCCTTGTCACGATGTGTATCGGCGGCGGTATGGGAGCGGCTGGCGTCATCGAGCGAGTGTAACAGACAGATCCGGGAGGAGAATGAAAAATGGAATCCGTAAAAAATAGAGAGATTGGCGCAGCATTTTTTGTGGAAGAAAGTGATTATAACCTGCTGTTTACGCCCGAAGACTTCAGTGATGAGCATCGCATGATTGCTAAGACAACGGCTGACTTTGTAAATGGGGAAGTGGTTCCTGTCAGCGAACAGCTTGAGCATCAGGATTGGGAACTCACGAAAAAGCTTTTGCAAAAAGCAGGAGATCTCGGTTTGCTGGCGGCGGATGTCCCTGAACAGTATGACGGTCTTGGATTAGACAAAGTGAGCTCTTCGCTGATTGGCGAGTATATGACGCGCGGCAGTTCGTTTGCATTGTCGCACGGCGCGCACGTGGGAATTGGAACGCTTCCCATTGTGTATTTCGGTAATGCTGATCAAAAGCAAAAATATCTTCCAGATCTGGCTTCTGGCAAGCGGTTTGCCGCATATGCGTTGACAGAACCTGGATCGGGTTCGGATGCGCTTGGCGCGCGAACGACTGCGAAATTGTCCCCAGATGGGAAATTCTACATTCTAAACGGGCAAAAGCAGTATATTACAAACTCTGCATTTGCGGATGTGTTTGTCGTCTATGCAAAGATTGATGGCGAAAAATTTTCAGCTTTTATCGTGGAGCGGGATTATCCAGGGGTTAGCACTGGGCCTGAAGAGAAAAAGATGGGTATCAAAGCGTCTTCAACGCGCCCTTTGATCTTGGAAGATGTTCACGTGCCCGTTGAGAATTTATTGGGCGAAGCAGGCAAAGGCCATGTGATCGCGTTTAACATCTTGAACATCGGGCGTTACAAATTGGCGGTAGGCTGCGTCGGTGGCAGCAAAGAGGCGTTGCAGACGGCAGTCGCTTACGCGAAGACACGTGAGCAGTTTAAGCGACCGATCGCTTCCTTTCCTTTAATTGGAGGAAAAATTGCAGATATGGCAGCGCGGACGTTTGTGGCAGAGTCCAGCGCGTATCGCACGACGGGCGCAATCGACGCGGCGCTCTCAGCGGCGGATCTATCTGGCGCAGACGCTGGTCACGTCGCGGCAAAAGCGATTGAGGAGTTTGCGATTGAGTGCTCGATCAACAAAGTATTTGGATCGGAGGCTCTCGATTTTGTCGTTGATGAAGGCGTACAGATTCATGGCGGCGCCGGTTTTATCCAGGATTACCCAATTGAGCGGATGTATCGTGATTCGCGCATCAATCGAATTTTTGAGGGAACAAACGAGATCAACCGCTTGCTTGTCCCGGGCACACTCATGCGAAAGGCGTTAAAGGGCGAGGTGGCACTCTTGCAGGCGGCGACGAAACTGCAGGGTGAGATGATGTCGACGTTAGAACTTCCTGATGAGGATGCAGAGCTTGGCGCTGAGACGTACGCGGTAAACATGACGAGGAAAATCTTTTTGATGGTAGGCGGAATGGCGGTGCAAAAGTACGGGCAGGCGCTTGACCGCGAGCAAGAGGTATTGGCGAATCTTGCAGATCTTGGGATTGCGCTTTACACCATGGAGAGCGCGCTTTTACGCGCGCAAAAAACGGCGGCAAATGGCGGCAGTGGGCGCGCCGCGCTTCAGGCGAATTATGTGAAGCTATTCGTTGCTGAAACGTTCCCGCGCGTTGAGGCGACTGCACGCGATACGCTGGCTGCGATGGAAGAAGGGGACGCACTGAAGACAGCGCTCACCCTTTTGAAAAAACTGACTCGATACACCCCTAAGAATACGGTTTCGCTCAAACGGGCAATCGCAAAAGAAGTTATCGAGGCGGGACGCTATCTCGCTTGACTTACGTGCAGAATCGCTTTGTGTATATAAAACGCCTGCGACAAAGTTTTGTGTCGCAGGCGTTTTCGCAAGAATATGCAATTATAGTACACGTTTGGCGACGGCAAACACAGGCCGCCAGATGGATTGCATGAGTGCGATGTCCGGCGCGTCAAGAATGCCGAAGCCAGTAGCGGGACGCTTTGAGTGTGCGGCAAATATCGCGTGACGCGAGCGCAACAAGAGAAGTTGCAGGTAGTCATTGTGCGCAGCGCGCTTTAGTGGCGCATCTTTCCGTTGTATAATACGCTTGTTGTACGCGTGAAAAGCCGTGTGTACATGTTCATTTGCTCGAATGATCCCTTTCATCATCAAGCGCATGGAGTAGGGAAGAATGTAGACGATTTGATTTTTCTTTCGCCCAAATTGAAGCGCAGTGGCTTCGTTTTGGTAAAATACATCAATATGTGTCCCTGTGATGGCGCCCCCTGTGTCATCTGCGATGCGAAACCCGACACCTGGAATATAGAGGACGGTACCGTATGGAATCACATTGGGATCGACGGCGGCTGTGATGCCTTGAATGGTCGTGTCACCTGTGGCAGTTACCCCGAAGGCTTGTGACCCAGGAAGTTTACCTGTGGAAGAATAGCCGTCCGTGTATGCGGTCAACGTGCTCACGATGGCTTTTGTGCCAGGCGGCGCAAAAGGAAGCGTTTGTGGAATCCGCAGTATCTGTCCTGCCTGGATAAGGTCTGGGTTTTTGATCGGATTAAGTCTCTCAAGCGTTGCGACCGAAGTTTTAAAGCGTTTTGCGATGATTTGCAGGGTATCTCCAGGCTGAATGTGGTAGACAATTGCAGGAGCTGTCTTCGTGTGATGGTGTGACGGTGAAGAATGAAGTGAGGCGCTCGTCTGCGCCATCATTGCGACTGACGTGATCCACCCGATGATCCGTCTCATAGATCTCTCCTAGTTTATGACGTTAGCTATAGACTTGCCAAAATTGGCAAATCTTAAACAGACAAATGTGAAGATGTATCGTGGGAGTGAGTGGTTTTGATCAAGCTGATTGGGTTTGCCATTGTTATCGCGGGTGTCATCTATCTCATTTCACTGCGCAGACGCAAAGGGGATTTTTCGTTTCGCATCAAAAAAATCAAACACCGCGTATCCGATTTGTTATCGCTCACCATCAAACTGCGGACAGAGGCTGAGTTTGCCGCACTTGAGCGTCCGGATGAAATAAAGCAAGTGATGCAATGGCTTGATGAGTGCAGTGGACCTCTTGTTGAGATTAAAGAGGCGCTTGATCGCTTAGAACAGCGCGCCAAATCATGGACGGACGCATCTGATCTGTACGTTGATATTGGGATGCAGGAAGAGGCGTTGGAAAGAATTCAACCGCTGCTTATGAAGGCAAAGGAAACGTTAGGCGCATAAAGTGCCTATTGACGACTGAATCTAGACATCTGTATTCATCCTTCTATCTGTGTGCTAGAATAGGTTAGACTGAGCGCTCGCTCAAGAACCTCATACAAACGGGAGTTGGTACAGTGTCCGTTCATAAAATTGCCACACCCGTAAAGGATCTCGAGTTAGTTCGAGTGCGACGGGAACAGATTGTCAATGCGGCGACCATGCTTTTTTTAAAAAAGGGATACCATCGCACAACGACGCGTGAGATAGCCAGGGAGAGCGGCTTGGGTACGGGAACGCTTTACGAGTATATTGGATCAAAAGAAGACATTCTCCTGTTGGTCTGCGACATGATTCACTCCCAGGTGGAGGCTAAACTTCACGCGACAACGCCGAGTGGAATGACCATGGCTGAAGCATTTCCAGGGCTTCTCAAAAACTTTTTCCACGCAATTGATGATGTACAGGATCTCGTCGTTTTGATTTATCAAGAGACGCGTTCACTGCCAAAGGACTACATGCGCGCGGTGCTGGCTCGTGAACAAGGGATCAGCAACTATTTTGCAAAACTTTTGCAGCGCGGAATTGACGATGGTTCATTTACGCTTGCGCCAGATCTTGTCATGCTGATGGCGCACAACATCACGGTGCTCGGGCAAATGTGGGCGTTTCGCAGGTGGTCGATTCATCGCTCGTATACTCTGGATACATTCACAGATACACAAACTTCACTGATTATGAGAGAACTGTGTTCGGCGACATGATTGCCGTCACGGTTGACATTGATCGACCTACTGTTAGGTCGTATCGGCTCGGCCAACTAGAAGCGAGGAGTGATTCGACGTGGAAAAGCAGATCGTGGACGAAAAGCCGTATTTCCCGAAACATCATGTGCGCTTTGTCACTGCCTCAAGCCTGTTTGACGGTCATGACGCATCCATCAACATTATGCGCAGGATTTTGCAGGCAAGCGGAGTTGAAGTGATCCACCTCGGACACAATCGCTCTGTGGCGGAAGTCGTGAAAGCGGCGATTGAAGAGGATGTTCAAGCGATTGCGATCAGCTCTTATCAAGGCGGCCACGTCGAGTACTTTCGCTATATGATTGACCTGTTACGCACACTTGGAGCCTCACATATCCACGTTTTTGGCGGTGGAGGCGGGGTGATTGTCAAGCGTGAGATTGATGAATTGCACGAGTATGGCGTCACGCGTATTTATTCTCCTGAGGATGGACGGTTGCTTGGACTTCAGGGAATGATCAACGAAATGATTCGCATCAGCGATCATGATACGCCGTGCACCCGCGCGTTAAAATGGGCGAAAGAGGGGATTCCTGAAAATCTGGCATGGAATCATCAAGACGTGGCTGAAATCATCTCACTCTTTGAAGATCGCGAGTCAGGCGCGGAGTTTAAACCTCTCCTTTTAAAGTCAATAAAAGAGTGCGTGCAGTCTGGCAAGGCACACATTCCGGTGGTCGGTCTCACAGGCACTGGTGGTTCTGGCAAGAGTTCCTTGACGGATGAACTGACGCGCCGTTTTCTCACTCATTTTCCGTCAAAGCGAATCGCGATCCTATCCGTAGACCCAACGCGCCAAAAAACGGGAGGGGCACTCCTTGGAGACCGAATTCGCATGAATGCGATCGACCATCCCAATGTGTACATGCGCTCGTTTGCGACACGTTCTGCGAATTCTGAGATTTCGCTTGCACTCCGTGACGCCATCGAGATTTGCCGCGCAGCCCGCTTTGATCTGATTCTCGTTGAGACAAGTGGCATTGGCCAAGGGGATGCCGCCGTCGTTTCACATTGCGACATCAGCATCTATGTGATGACTTCAGAGTTTGGCGCGCCTTCGCAACTTGAGAAGATTGACATGCTTGACTATGCCGATTTTATCGCGATCAATAAGTTTGAGCGGCGCGGCTCGATGGACGCTTTACGCGACGTGCGCAAGCAGTTGCAGCGTAACCGCGGATGGTTTGAGCACAAAGCGGAGTCATTGCCTGTGTATGGAACGATGGCGAGTTCATACCGCGACGAAGGCGTACAGAAGCTGTTTTATGACTTGGTGAATCGACTCGCCGCTCAATTTGACGAATCATTTACAGTCGAGAATCATGCAGTGGTAAAAACGAGTTCGCGACAAGCCATTCTTTCGGCAGAACGCCAGAGCTATTTGCTTGACGTGGTCAAAACGATCAAGCAGTACAAAGCGAACACGAAGGCGTACGCAGAGACGGCGACTGCATGGTTTCAGATCGAAGGCACGCGACAACAGCTTTTGCATCAGTTCGATCAAGCGGCGATTCGCGTCATGGAGGAAAAAGTCGACGCACTGCGCGCGGCGCTTCCCCGCCAACTCGTGGATCAAATCGAAGGAATTCCCGCGCTTCGTGCGGGTTATGCCCAGGATGAATACGTGACAAACATTCGCGGCCGCGAGATTCGCACGCCGCTTTTTGTGCGCTCCCTTTCGAACACGCGCATTCCTAAAGTGGCACTTCCCTCGTTTCGCGATTACGGTGAATGGGTGCGTTTTTTGCGTGAAGAGAATGTGCCGGGGGCATTTCCTTTTACGGCGGGCGTCTTTTCGTTCAAACGAACAGAGGAAGAACCGCGGCGCCAATTTGCGGGAGAGGGGACGCCTGAGCGGACGAACCGCCGGTTTCACTATCTTTCGCAAAATGACACGGCCAAGCGTTTGTCGACTGCGTTTGACAGCGTGACACTCTATGGTGAAGATCCCGCAGAGCGGCCGGACATTTACGGGAAAATCGGTGAGAGTGGCGTGAGTGTCTGCACGCTTGACGACATGAACCGGCTTTTTGCCGGATTTGATCTGACAGATCCCTCGACGTCTGTCTCGATGACGATCAATGGACCTGCCCCGATTCTTCTTGCCATGTTTTTTAATACGGCGATCAGGCAGCAAGAAGATGCGTTTATAAAACGCGAGGGACGCGATCCATTGGAACATGAGCGAGAGAAACTGAAATGGTCGACTCTGCGGCGCGTTCGGGGTACGGTTCAAGCAGATATTTTGAAAGAGGATCAAGGTCAGAATACGTGCATCTTCTCTACAGATTTTGCGCTTCGGATGATGGGGGATATTCAACAGTATTTTGTGGATCACTCCATTTCGAATTATTACTCGGTATCAATCAGTGGTTATCATATCGCAGAGGCGGGAGCCAACCCGATTTCGCAACTCGCATTTACCTTGTCAAACGCCTTTACGTATGTAGAGTACTATCTTAGCCGCGGGATGAAGATTGATGACTTTGCGGGGAACCTTTCTTTTTTCTTCAGCAATGGCATGGACCCGGAGTACACCGTCATGGGACGTGTCGCGCGACGCATTTGGGCTGTGGCCATGCGCGATTTTTACGGCGGATCAGAGCGAAGTCAAAAGCTCAAATATCACATCCAGACGTCTGGCCGCTCGCTTCATGCGCAAGAAATTGATTTTAATGACATCCGGACGACGCTTCAGGCACTTCTCGCAATTTATGACAACTGTAATTCGCTGCACACCAACGCTTACGATGAAGCAATCACCACACCAACTGAAGAGAGCGTGCGGCGGGCGATGGCGATTCAAATGATCATCAATCGCGAGTTTGGGCTTACGATGAATGAGAATCCGCTGCAAGGCTCATACCTCGTTGAACAACTGACGGATCTGGTCGAAGAGGCGGTGCTCGACGAATTTCTGAGAATCAATGATCGCGGCGGCGTGCTAGGCGCGATGGAAACTCAGTACCAACGGGGGAAAATTCAGGAAGAGTCGCTGGAGTACGAGATGCAAAAACATTCGGGTGCGTTGCCGATTGTCGGAGTCAATACGTTTTTGCGCCCAGGCGGTGAGCCGATGGTGAAGGATGTCCCTCTTGCAAGGGCGACACCTGAAGAGAAGCGATTGCAGATAGAGCATCTTCGACAGTTTCAGGAGCGGCATCGCGGTGAGGTTGAGGAGGCTATCGATCGACTCAAAAGAATTGCGCTTGAAGGCGAAAACTTGTTTGCAGAATTGATGGAGACGGTGAAAGTGGCCAGTCTCGGCCAGATTACGGAAGCTCTCTATGAAGTCGGAGGACAGTACCGGAGAAATATGTAAAAGATTGTTAAAGGTTGCCTAAAATATCGACATTAAGTGGCAGGTTTCGTCGCAAATACGGACGGAACCTGCCTTCATGTGGTACAATCTTCGCGTTAGAATGATCCTTCTGGGAGGTTCCTATTCAATGCATGTATCGCAGACCCTGATTTTTGCCCTCATTCAGGGGATCACAGAGCTTTTCCCGATCAGCAGTGTCGGACACGGGGTTCTCCTTCCATATCTCCTTCATTGGCCGAACGTTCAGGCGAATCCTGCCTTTCTTCCTTATCTGGTTTTGCTCCATGTAGGAACGGCAGTTGCGCTGCTCATCTACTTTTTTCGCGACTGGCTCACGTTTTTGGTCGCGCTCTTTGCAAAAGACAGCAAGTCTTCGGTAGTGGCTAAACGGCAACGCATCGCGCGCAAAGAATTTATATTGCTGGTTGTCGGTACCATTCCTGCGGTGATCATTGGTGGGCTTGGTGCGAAAAAATTTGCGAGCTTGTTTGCCACCCCGCGCATAGCCATGATTTTTCTCATCGTAAACGGCATTATCCTCATCCTTGGCGATAGACTCTTAAAGCGAAAAGGGAATCGCAATATGGATGATCTCAACTTTAAAGAAATTTTGATTATCGGGGTGCTCGAGTCCCTTGCCTTGATTCCTGGATTTTCTCGGTCTGCCATGACGATGATTGGAGGACTGATGTACGGTCTTCGCTATGAGGCTGCGGCGCGCCTCAGTTTTCTTCTCGCGACACCAGTCATTCTCGGCGCAGCCGTCAAAGAGCTCCCCAAGCTTCACAACAACCATACAATGCTTGCGATGGGACTGCTTGGCGGTGTGGTTGCCGGGATCGCGGCGTACGCGAGTACATGGTTTTTAATGCGGTACTTTAAAACACACGAGATCAAGGCACTTCGTCCGTTTGGGTATTATTGCGTTGGATTGGGAGGACTCGTTTTAATTTATAGCTTTTTTGTCTGAGAATAAGGATTTAGAAAATAGTTGACGCAGGGTTCCCTCTTTACTTCGCGCATGACTTGCCCGGCATGAGGCAAGCTACGTGATGGGAAGGAAAGGAGGGGGTATCCTGCGCTTCTTTTTTTTAAAACGGCTTTCGGCGGATGCGCGAAGACTTGTTGGATCAAACACGCTTTTTATCGCGGGGCTAGGCCTCTCGGCTACATTCATCAACGTTTATTTATGGCGTGTTGATCATTCCCTTTTTCCACTTATTTTGTTTAACGGATTCCTTGATGTAGGGATTCCCCTCGCGTTTGTGATATGCGGCTTTTTGGCGCATCGGGTCAAAGAGCCAACCCTTTTGCGTATAGGCATTATAGGGGTTTCTGTTTTTTTCGCGCTTTTGCTCTTTGCAGGGAAAGCGGCTGCGCATCACGCAATATGGCTCGGACTCTTGTTTGGACTCGGTCAGGGTTTTTATTGGTACGCGTTTCACGTCGCTTCGTTTGATTGCACGCGGGCAGATGCGCGAACAGATTTTCACGCAGCGTCAGGTTTTTTTACATCGCTGGTCGGAATGCTTGCTCCGTTTGTTGCTGGTCTCATCATTGCAAACTCCGCGAGACTCACTGGATATTCCCTTGTTTTTGCCTGTACGTTCACACTTTTTGTCATTCTTTTTGTGCAGTCTTTCCGGTTGCGACACGGCCCGTGCCGCCGTACGGAGTTCGCAGAAGGATTCTGTTTTGCGCGGGATCCTGACTGGCGCAGGGTCTGGCTTGCGACGGTGAGCTTTGGCTTGCGCGAAGGTGTCTATGCGTTTGTCATTCCAATTCTCGTTTTTTTCTCGTCAAAAACAGAAGCGGGTGTCGGCGACTTTGGTTTGTGGACGGGTATTGTCGCATTGCTGTCGTATGGGTGGATCGGTCGAATCAAACGACACGAGCTTCTCAAGCGTTTTATGATTGTCCCAAGTATCGCGCTTGGAGGGTTTGCCTGCGTACTTCTTTTGGGAATCAAGCCGATGATTTTGACTATTTTCGGGGCAAGTACGGCACTCTTGTTTCCGTTTGTCATGATTCCGCTTACGTCAGTCACTCAAGATGAGATCGATGAGTCGGAACGATCGAGCGTGCGCCGGGCGGAGTATGTCATTAGCCGTGAAGTCGCGCTTGGCGTTGGTCGTGTGAGTGGGATTTTGTTACTCTTTATTTTTCTCGCGATTTTTCCAGGGGTTCACGGCGTGTTGATTGTCTCATCCATTCTCGGGTTTGCCTATGTATTGACGAGCGTGTTAATCGCCAAGGTTACGTATACAGACAGGCGTTTGGGGCCTATGCGATAAAAAACCTCGCCGCTGATCGGCGAGGTTTTTTTATCGCATCCATTACGATTTAAAGAAGTCTGCATTCTTTTGAATGAAGGACTTTTCTTCTTCTGGAACAAAATCTTCTTGAAAAATAGCCGCTACTGGGCACACCGCTTCGCAGGCGCCGCAGTCAATGCACGTATCTGGATCGATGTAGTATTGATCTTCGCCTTCATGAATCGCATCAACTGGGCAAGTTTCAACACAGTCGGCAGCTTTTTCACCGATACACGGTGATGTAATGATAAACGCCACGTTAGACACTCCCTCGTTTGCAAGATCCTTGCATGTCTATCATATAATACGCCTCATGCCGATTTCAATATCTAAAATGGGGATTGAAACGTTTTAGGGAAAGGAATGATAACAGAGATAAATCGTGAATTCATTCACGATCAGCACGCCACCTGCGATTGAAACAGTTCATAAAAAACCACTTAGACAGTTGATCTTGACACGTTTGCTTTCATGTTAGCCAGATTGACATCATCTACATTCCTGTTATGATAATTGTGTGTCAATCACTTATTGCGAAATCGTTTGTGAAATCATAAACAATGTGAAGGATGATTACAAGCCGATGGAACACATCGTCATCCTAGGCGGCGGTTATGCGGGACTTCTCTGCGCGCAAGAGTTGCGAAAACATGTATCTTCTTCTGACGCAGAAATCACCCTTGTCAATAAGCACGCCTATCATCAATTGATCACACAGCTTCACGAGACGGCGGTTGGTGCGCGCCCGGATCGTTCACTGCGCCTCTCGCTTTCGAAGCTGCTTGAAGGAAAAAATGTGGAAATTGTCAAAGGCACGGTTAGCGCAATCCTTCCTGATGAGCGCTTGGTTGAGCTTCAGGATGGCAGGACGATCACGTATGATAAATTGGTCGTCGCACTCGGGAGCGAAACGGAGTACTTTGGAATCGCGGGAATGAAGGAACATGCATTCACGCTAAAGTCAGTCAATCAGGCGCGCTTGATTCGTGCACATATTGAATCTTGTTTTGCGCGCTATCTTTACGAGCGCGACCCGGCGCTTTTGCGGTTTGTCGTTGGGGGAGCCGGGTTTAGCGGGATTGAACTCGTGGGAGAACTTGCTGACGCGCTGCCGCAGTTTGCGCTTGAGGCGGGTATTTCGATGGATCAAGTTGAACTCTACAACATTGAGGCGGCACCAGGGATACTCCCTGGTTTTGACAAGGACCTTGTGGATGCCGCGCAGACCAGCCTGACGTCACGCGGTGTACGCTTTATGACGGGCGCTGCCATTACGCAGGTTGAGCCTGGGCGCGTTACGGTTAAAACCGGAGAAGTGATCGAGACACACACCGTGATCTGGACAGGTGGCGTGCGCGGAAATCAATTGGTTGTGGATGCGGGATTTGAGACAGAACCGCGCGGGCGGGCAAAGGTTAACGAGTATCTACAGTCGGTTAGCCACCCCGATGTGTATATCATTGGAGACGCTTGTTTTGTCATCGGTGAAGAGGGGAGACCGCTTCCTCCGACGGCGCAACTGGCGTGGCAGATGGGGATTGCAAGTGGCAAAAATATAACCAATGAGCTTCGCGGCGCAGCGCTTGAACCATTTAAGCCAAACATCTTAGGGGCCCTTGCGTCACTCGGTCGCAAAGATGCGGTCGGCAAAGTTTTTAAATCCTATAAGATGTACGGGAAAATGGCGTATATGGCCAAAGAGGCCAGTCAGATGCGCTACCTCGCCAAAATCGGCGCAATGTTTCACTCCAGCTAATGGCATGCCGATGGTAGAGCTGTGTTTGTGCGTTGGGTGAAGGCACTTTGTCTACTTGCGAAATGATTCGGAAAACGCTACACTGAGTTCGTCAGATTTGTCAGGCAACAAGACCGATAGTGCACAGCATGCGACATGTCTCTCGAAGGGATGGGTGTCGGTGTTTCAATGTCCGGTTTGTGGTGAACTGATGGAAGCTTTGACGAATTTTCATTGTGTCAGTCGACACCGCATGACGCGTCGCGACGTCGTTGATGGCCATGGAATGCCAAAGTACGTCTCCCCCGCGATGAAACGTGAGATTCAACAGTGGATACGATCGTCACAGTTGATTTCTAAAATTGACTTTGATGTGGCACAAGCGGCGGCGCGGAGCCAGGTTCGGAAGTGAACTTAAGGAGATTTGGCGATTTGCGAGTATGTAATACATGAAAAATGGAAACGCAGCATGGAATGTTGACATGCGGCTGGCGAGCTCGAAGAAATTTGCGTGCTCTCCAGCCGCATGCCGTGCTTTGGCTTACGCATACTACATAATCATGTGAAGGTTTTGGATCTGGGATGGTGGATAGGAGGACCCGCTTTGAATGCAACATTTCAATCAAGTTCACACGGAAGACTGCACGTGCACACCCTGCAGACGAAAAAGTATAAAACCGCCACACTCTGGCTTGTTCTTGAACGCCCCCTCGCAGCTGACGATGTGACTGAAGTCGCCCTTTTGCCGCGCTTGTTGCTTCGGGGGACAGATCGCCACAGATCACCTGAAACTCTCATGCAAGCGTTTGACGAGCAGTATGGCGCAGGTATCTCTGGCGTTGTGGGAAAGCACGGGGATGTACAGACTGTTGAGTTTCACGTTCAGTTTGCGGATGAGACCTATCTTCCAGGACACCCCGATGTTCTCGAAAAGGTTGTACAACTTTTGGCGGATGTGTTTTTGCGGCCGGCTTGGAAGGTGATAGCTTTCAACGTGCAGGGGTTGAAGTTGAAAAAGACTTGCACAGACAGCGCATCGAAAATCTCATCAACGATAAAGCTGCATATGCAGGCGATCGCACAATCGCACTTATGTGTAAAGACGAGTCGTTTGGTGTTCCGCGCCTGGGCTATGCGGATCGTGTAGAAAACATTACGTCAACAGGACTTTATCATAAGTATAAAGAAATCCTGCGCGATGCGACGGTGCACCTTTACGCAGTGGGTAATTTTACAAGCGATCAATTTGAAGCGCTTGCACTTCGCGCATTCTCACCGCTCGCAGAGATGCGCTTTACAGCCGTTGAAACGGCTGTAAAGGCGCCGACGGTCAGTCCTGTTGAGAAACCAATTGCAACGGTTGTAGAGCAAATGGATGTGCAACAAGGGGTACTTTGTGTCGGGCTTCGCTCAACTGTTCTTTATCAAGATGACATGTACCCAGCACTACTCGTATACAATGGCATCCTCGGCGGGTTTCCTCACTCCAAGTTGTTTGTAAATGTTCGCGAGAAGGCGAGCTTGGCTTATTATGCGTCGAGCCGTATGTATGGATTAAAAGGGATTCTTTTGATTCAATCCGGAATTCAGATTGAGAACTACGAGCAGGCCAAGGCGATCATTCTTGAGCAGATTCGCGCGATGGAAACGGAGATTACGGAAGAAGAGCGATCGTTTACAATTCAAGGGTTGATTAACCAATATAAGCTCTCTGACGATCAGCCGCTGACGGATGCAATGATGGACGTTTATGCGCGCCTTGGTGGAAAAAAGCGATCGGTTGATGCGCTGATCGAAGCCGTGCAGGCGGTGACCATTCAAGATGTTCAAGAAGTGGCGCGAACCGTCAAGGTAGATACCATTTACTTCTTGCGCGATGAGGAGGGGATTAGCCATGCATAAAACCGAGTACAAAACGCTGCAGGAAGCGGTCTATCATCAGACGCTGGAAAATGGATTGACGGTTTACATCGTGCACAAACCTGATTTTCGTCAGACGTATGCGTCCTTTACGACACAATACGGAAGTGTAGACCGCGAGTTTGTGGTCGCTTCACGTGGCGAACGCGTGATTGTACCGGATGGCATTGCCCATTTTCTTGAACACAAGATGTTCGAAGAAGAGCACGGCGATGTGTTTCAGGATTTCGCGCGCTACGGGGCGCAGGCCAATGCGTTTACTACGTATGACACGACAACCTATCTTTTTTCGTCGACGGCAAACGTTCGCGAGAATCTCATGACGCTGCTTGATTTTGTTCAGCGTCCCTATTTCACGGATGAGAATGTGGAGAAAGAAAAGGGAATTATCGGACAGGAGATCGCCATGTATGACGAGATGCCAAACTGGCGGTGTCATTCGAATTTTTTGCGTGGACTCTATGGCGATCACCCCATGGGGGTTGACATCGCAGGCACTCAGTCGTCTATTCAGAAAATCCGCAAAGAGGATCTCTATGACTGCTACGAGACGTTTTATCATCCGAGTAACATGGTGCTGTTTGTCGTGGGGCCAGAAGAACCTGAGCGGGTTATATCGTGGGTGGTTGAAAATCAGTCAAAGAAAAACTACACGCGGCAAAAGCCAGTTCAGCGATTTTTGCCTCCAGTTCCGGTGAGGCCGCATGAACAGCGCGTGGAATCTGCGTTGACCATGGCGCAGCCGCGCGTCCTATTCGGGTTTAAAGAGACGTGGCAATCGCCTGACGCCAAGAAGAGGCAACTGCGAGAAACGGCGATGGAAGTATGGATGGAGGCGCTTTTGGGGCGCGGTTCGGCGCTTTATCATGCGCTAATGGATGAGGGATTGACCGATGCGGGATTTGGCTCGGATTACGAGTTGACACCTTGGTATGGCCACTCGCAAATGGGCGGCAATTCAAATCGGCCTGATGAACTGGTTGAACGTGTTCTATCAGAGCTTTTGAGGTACGAAAAAGCGGGCGTGGGGCAAAAGGATTTTGAACGTGTCCGAAAAAAAGCGATGGGACGCTTTTTTTCACTGCTCGATTCTCCGCAAGGCATCGCCTATGTATACACAGCCCAAAGACTGCGCGGTATCGATGTATTTACAGCGCTTGACGTGCTTGAACACATCACGATTGATGATGTGATGGAGGCCCTGTGCTCTCACGTAAATGAAGAACAGCTTACCGTGTCCATTGTGCGGCCAAAACCGTCGCGTGAGGATGTCGCAGGAAAGGGCGGTACCATTTAGTGATTACGAGTAAGATTCTGCCTCAGGACAGCGGGAAAAAATTGCATCGGTATTTGCGTCAAACGCTGCCTGGCATGCCGCTCAGTGGTGTGTACAAGATGATTCGCGTCGGCCGGGTCAAAGTGAACGGGGTCAAAGGAAAAATGGAGACCGTTTTGCAACCGGGCGACGAATTGACCTTGTACCTTCGCGAGGAGGAGTACGAATCTCTTGCGCGATCCGTGCGCAAGTTCGGCGGCGTTAGTACAGACATATCCGTCATTCATGAAGATGATCATCTTCTGATCCTCAACAAACCCGTTGGGCTGTTGACACACCCTGACGCACAAGAGCACAAAGATACCCTCATCAATCGAGCGCTTGCCTACTTGCATGGGCATGGCGAAATCGAGCACGGCCGCTCGTTTCTGCCAGCGACGGTCAACCGACTCGATCGCAACACATCGGGTCTTGTCTTGATCGGAAAAGATGCGCAAACCCTGCGCGATCTCGCTGAACAAATCAGGCGGCACAAGATCAAAAAACATTATTTGGCGATCGTGTGGGGGAAACTGGAAGGACCGGGTGAAATTGATCTCTCCCTTGTTCGCGATACGGCGAGTCAAGTAACCCGTCCGCTCGCTCGCTCGCTGGATCAGGCTCTCGGCAAGGTGGCCCTCACCCGCTATCGTCCGCTGGCGAGCGCGGCTGGATTTACACTGATCGAGGTGGAACTGATCAGCGGCAGGACGCATCAAATACGCGCCCATCTGCAAAGCATTCGACACCCGCTTCTCGGCGATATCAAGTATGGTGGTAAACCCGCGTTTGATGTCAATCATCACTTGCTCCATGCGTATGGACTGGCGCTGGCAGACGGACGAACGTTTGTGGCGCCTCCGTCACCGCTTTTTTTCGATATTCTGCAAAAAACAGGATTAACGAGGGGACTCGCAGAAACCAGTCTCCCACTTGTGGATGTATTGCGCGATCGGGTTACGCAAGCTGAGCCACCGCGCGAATCGCGACGCTCGCGAGGATGAGCCCTGCGACAGGCGGTACAAAGGCGATGCTTGCTGGAGGATTGGACGCTTTGCGTGAGGCGTTTTCCGGCAGGGTTTGCGGCACGATGGCGCGTCGGACGTCTTCGCGCGGTAATCGAGGCGGTTCGGTCGAACAGACGACAGGCACATCGCAGTGGATTCCTTTTTTGCGCAATTCCCGGCGCATGACGCGAGCGATGGGGTCCATTGATGTATCAAATAAGTCCATCACTGTAAACCGTGTCGGATCGATCTTATTGGCGGCTCCCATGCTTGTGATAAGAGGAATGCCGCGTTCTTTGCAGCGGCTCACCAAATCGATCTTTGCGCTCACCGTATCCATGGCGTCGATGACGTAATCGTACGCATGAGAGAAGAAACGCTCCGCTGTTTCCGGTAAAAAAAACATGTGCATCGTATGGACATTGCATGTCGGGTTGATGTCGAGGATGCGTTCGCGCATGACCTCGACTTTTTCGCGTCCGATCGTTGATGTGAGGGCTGGAATCTGGCGGTTGATGTTGGTGATGTCAACTGTGTCGCGGTCGACCAGTGTGATGGTTCCGACACCGCTGCGCGCAAGGGCTTCGACGGCATAGGAGCCGACACCGCCAATGCCAAGCACTGCGATGTGCGCGTGTTGCAGACGCAAAAGACCTTCAGGACCGACTACGAGCTCAGTTCGAGAAAAACGATGGATCACTTATTTCGACCTCCAGTAAAGAGAGTGGATTGCGTCTTGCGCGTATCCTTCCCATTTTGTTAAGCTACGAACTAGTGTAAAGCACGCTGGGGAGGAATTCCAATGGATCTGTTTTCGGTGCGCAATCGTCGTGTACTCGTGACAGGTGCGACTCGTGGGATCGGTTTTGCATTGGCGGACGGATTCGCGGCGGCGGGCGCTGAAGTGATGCTGACTGCGCGCGGAGAGACAGGCCTGGAAGACGCGTTGCAAAAGCTTCGTGAGCGTCACCCGGAAGCGGTTCTCCACAAGATGCCGATGGATGTTTCAGATACAAAAGAGGTTCGCCGCACCATGCAGGAAGCCGTTGCAATCATGGGCGGCATCGATACGCTCATTAACAATGCGGGGCTCAACATCCGCAAAAAGGCGATTGACGTAGAAGAGCAAGACTGGGATGCGGTGGTTGACACGAACTTGCGCGGAGCCTTTTTCGTCGCTCAGGCGGCAGGGCGTGTGATGCTTTTGCAAGGTGGCGGAAGCATTGTAAACATCGCTTCAGTGGGAGGCCAGGTGGCGCTGCGTACAGGGGTTGCGTATGCCGCTGCAAAGGCTGGGTTGCTTCATATGACGCGTGTCTTGGCTGTGGAGTGGGCGACTTGCAATGTGCGCGTCAATGCGATTGGTCCTTGGTATTTTCGTACGCCCTTGACTGAGAAGTTGCTTGATGATCGGGACTATCTCGCTGAGATTCTCGCGTGTACACCGATGAAGCGCGTGGGCGACGTGCGTGAATTGGTCGGTCCAGCGCTTTTTTTGGCATCGGATGCCGCAAGCTATGTGACAGGGCAGGCGCTTATGGTGGACGGCGGTATGAGCGTCTATGGGTTTTAACCGATGAAACACGTTATGTTGCGCGTGGGCATTCTCTATGTGGCTGTGCTCCTTGTGCTTTTCGTCGATACGTGGTTTTTTGCTCCGCATACGTTTCAGTCCTTTGTCAACCGCGGAGCGCTTGTTGGCATAGGCGGAATTTTTGTTCTCCTTTTTATGAACCGCTCGGGAATTTCGGTTGATGATGCAATGTCGTCATCAAGCCATGACGACCTCACACGCGCGGCGCGCCGCAGATGGTTCTACGCAGCGGTGATTGTCGCGATTCTCTTGTTGCTTACTGCGGTGGTTTTACAGTACATGATCTGGCGATCATAAGAGAGGTCTATTTACGTTGGATGTAAGATCATGGGTAGCCTTTGCGGTCGCAAGCGTCACTGCTTTTGCGTTACGCGTCACCAAACGCGCTGGGACAAGCCTGCCCGGCTATGTCGCGGCGCGTATCTCCCCCAATTTGCTGTTTTATGCGCTCGAAAAACTCGATCGCTGTGTCATTGTTACAGGTACAAATGGCAAGACCACGACGAGTGCGCTTTTAAGATCGCTTGTCGCGCAGGATGAGACGTGGATCTCAAACGCGTTGGGCGCCAATCTTTTGCAAGGCATTCTATCTGCGCTTTTGCCAGAATTGACATGGCGCGGGCAATTGCGCGTAAAGCGCGCCATCCTCGAAGTGGATGAGGCGACACTTCCACGTCTGACGAAGCGCTTTCGGCCTGACATGATCATCGTGACAAACGTGATGCGCGATCAACTCGACCGCTATGGCGAAGTGGATGCCACGCTTGGCTATCTCTATGAAAGCACGCGAGATGAGACGGTTGAACTTGTGTTAAATGCGGATGACCCGCTCGCCGCGAGTCTTGGAAAGAATCGCTTGAACACCTTTTATTATGGTCTCTCAGATTGGCCAGAGGATGATCTTTTGCGTCAGGAAGTGCGGGATGGAGCGTTTTGTCTTCGATGCGGAGGCGAACTTTTCTATACGCGAACTGTATTTGGCCAGATGGGTCACTATCACTGCCCAGTCTGTTTTGAAAAGCGTCCCGAGCCACAGTTTTCGATGTGTGTCAGGGCAATGCAAGATGATGTAAAGATTCGCGAAGAAGTTCGTCTGCAAAGGATCTTGGAGTATCACGTGACCCAGCCGCTCGTTGGTATCTACAATGCCTATAACCTTCTTGCGGCATGTGCCGCTGCCCGTTTATTGGGGGTCAATCCAGCGCGTTTTGAAGTGGGCCTGGCGCGTTTTACGGCGCCCATCGGGCGCATGCAGACATTTCCCGGGAATCCTTCGCGCGTTCTTGCGCTGATCAAAAATCCAACAGGCGCAACCATGGTGCTGCGCTCGCTCGAAGGCGTGCAAAGTGGCAATCCGCTTTGCTTTGTCATCAATGATGCGGATGCGGATGGACGCGATGTTTCGTGGCTTTGGGATATCGATATTGAGTCATATGTCAAACGGTCGCCTCTTGTCAGCGCATGGTACTGTGCAGGAACGCGCGGCGCAGATATGGCACTCCGCCTGAAATATGCTGGAATTGAACCTGCTCGAATCCATCTTCTTGAGCGCGCGGAGGAGACTTTGAGAGTAAACGCGGATGAAGGTGGCTCCGTGTATATCCTGTGCACGTATACAGCGCTCCACCCGCTTGCCAATCAATTGGAGGCGATGCAATCGTGAGCGTTAAGTCTATCCGCATTGCCCACTTATTTCCCGAACTGCTCAATCTCTATGCAGATCAAGGGAATCTTGCTGTACTCTCACTGCGCGCGCGCGCGCGAGGCTTCCGCGTCGAGGTGGTGCCGATCAAGCTGCGCGAGCCAATTGACTATCGCCAAATCGATCTCATCATGCTTGGCGGCGGGTCTGACCGTGAACAGCGGGTGGTCAGCGAAGCGCTTGCAGGCTATGCGCAGGATCTGCGCCGCGCGATCGATGATGGACTCCCAGTTCTCGCAGTGTGCGGTGGCTATCAACTGCTTGGGCACTCCTATGAGTTGCCCAGTGGTGAAATTCTGCCTGGACTTCAGGCGCTTGACCTCGTCACGAAAGCGGGAACGTCGCGGCTCATTGGAAACATCGCAATTGAGTTGCCCGAAACGCTTAAGCTAGCGCGCTCCACCGTTGTCGGTTTTGAGAATCACATCGGGCGCACCGAACATTCTCATCAGGCACTCGGCAGAGTGCTTGCGGGCCATGGAAATAACGGCGTCGACCACGCAGAGGGCATCTTTGTAAAACGAGTCGTCGGAACTTATATTCACGGACCTCTTCTGCCTAAAAATCCTCATCTCGCAGACCTCTTGCTTACCTACGCACGTGCGTATCGAGGCGATGACGGGACACTGGAAATACTCGATGATACAATGGAGTGGCAGGCGCACGATCAGATGCTCGCGCGGCTGAACGTCGCGCGCAAAGAACGGTAGACAAGGGGGATGAATCATGCATCACGCTGTAGAAGCTCCATCTGCCGCGAACGAATTCTATCCTTTTCTCGCAGAACAATTAACCTATCTCATTGGCGATGAAACCGATCGAATTGCGGCGCTCGCCAATGCCTCCGCGCTGTTTCAAATCTATCTTCCGAACATTAACTGGGTAGGTTTTTATCTCGTGCGCGGTGATGAACTCGTTTTGGGGCCTTTTCAGGGAAAGCCGGCGTGTGTTCGCATTCGTTTCGGAAAAGGCGTTTGCGGCACGGCGGCCAAAGAAGATCGCACACTGCTCGTCCCGGATGTCCAGGCATTTCCTGGGCATATTGCTTGCGACACCGAATCGCGATCGGAATTGGTGATACCGCTTCACGTCAACCGCCAGGTCATTGGTGTCCTTGACATCGACAGCCCAACGGTTGCGCGCTTTGCGACAGAGGATGCCCGAGGGCTTTTGCTGTCTACAGAAGTTCTAGAGCGCGTATTGCAGCGTGCGTTCTAAAGGATGCCATATTGCGGAAAACAGTTTATGAACAGGATTGAACTGTGTCTCTTGTCACTGCGCATGCTGTTGAGCAGCCCAGTGCAAGAGACCTTTTGCGTTTAATTCAAGGTCGATCCCGATCTTTTCAATGTCAAGAGAGGCGTGACCTGCCGCGTTCAGGATACCGGCGTACAAACCTGTAAGCGCAAGCATGTATTCCTCCCAGGACGCGCCTTCGTAGTAGAGCGTTTTTGCCAGCTGCGCCAGTCGTTTGACACCATCTTCCGTACCAGCAAACGCCTCCTCCGCGGGAGATGGGCCAAAATGAGTATGAAACACTGTTTTTGGACGCAAGGCGCGCAGCTTTCGGACAGTCTGTTCAACGGCGCTCGGGTCAAAGTCTGACGGACTCGTCGATGGCATGACAAATTCAAAATCGTAACCGGTAAATGAGGTCACATAGCGAATTCCCAGCGCGTCTCCCGAAAAAATGGCTTCTCGTCGCTCATCGTAAATGCTGAAGTGGTGCTTTGCGTGTCCTGGCGTATCATAGAATGTCCACACGCGATCTCCGAGATCGATTTGTTCACCCTCGTGACGAATGAGCAATTGCTCCTCGGGAATGGCAATCATGTCGCCGAATAATTCATGAAGCGCGTCTCCATAAACAGATTTTGCACCTGCCATCAGGCGCGAGGGATCCATCAGGTGGCGCTTCGCGCGTGGGTGGGCGACGACACGCGCTTGAGGGGCAAGACGGGCGAGGTGCCCGGCGCCTCCGGCGTGGTCAAGGTGGATGTGCGTGAGGAGGATATAATCAAGTTCATTCGGTGATATGCTAGCCTCGCGCAGCGCGTCAAGAATTGCTTGATGCGAAAGGGATGACCCAGTCTCGATCAGGGCCTTTTTTTGACCGAGGTAGAGATACGCGCTTGAACGGCCGGCTTGATTTTGCTCCAACAAATCAAAGAGATACAATTGATCGTCGAGTGCAGTCAGTTTTTGCATAGGACACCTCGCAGGAAAAATTAGGATCGTTTTGCGCTTTGTTGGTAGTTTTGCTTGCGTGTGCGATTGCGTTTCTTTTTCATTTTCATCGACTCAAAATCAATCGGTGAGGGGTCGCGCAAAGAGCCGTGGAGTGAAACGGGTCTTGTGTAGCGAGATAGTGAGAGCAGTATACCGACAGACCACAATTTGACGATCAACGCTGTACCGCCATAGCTGATAAAGGGGAGAGGGATACCTGTCACGGGAAGGAGTCCCGAGACGGCACCTACGTTAATAATAACACCCCATGTGATCATGCTCACGATTCCAATGGCAAGAAGTGAGGAGAAACGGTCTTCAAGGGATATCGCGATTTTCATTCCGCGCCAGATAAAGTAGCTAAAGGCAAGAAGAACACCAAACGCGCCGACGAGGCCAAGTTCTTCAACGATTACGGCAAAAATAAAATCGGCGTGAGGGACTGGCAGATAGCCAAACGGTTGAATCCCGCGCCCCAGTCCTTTGCCAAACCAGCCGCCGTGGTAAATGGCAATAAAAGACTGAATGAGCTGATAGCCGCCTTGATTCGCGTATTTTGGGCTGAAAGGATGTAAAAATACGAGCAATCGCTGTGCCCGATAACGCTGCATGTAGATAAACAAAAGCAGCACAGGGGCGAGAAAACCGGCCAGGATCGCCATGTGACGATAGCGGATTCCAGCCGCAAACATGACGGCTAGCCCCGATAGCAAGAGCAACATGGACGTTCCCATATCTGGTTCTTTTAAAATCAGAAACGTCTGCAAGCCAATCATTAAAAAAGGTGGTATCACACCTTTTTTAAAAGAGTGAATCTGGTCGTGCCGTTTTGCAAAAATGTACGCAGCGTAGATGAGGATCGTCAAAAGTGAAAATTCGCTCGGTTGAAACAGAAGCGAAGGGGGCCCCAACCACCGTCTGACATTCTGGCTTTGATGTCCAATGTGCGGGATCAAAACAAGAATCAGACAGAGCAAAATGACCAGTGTAATCTTGCGCGCATGCCTATTGAAAAAATCAGGAGGTACGTTCATTAAAATGAACATTCCCGCAAATCCGATCCCGGCGCTCAAGAGTTGGTGACGGAAAAAATAAGAAGATGAGCTCCCGACGACCTGAAGCGCATAGACCATGCTTGAACTGTAGACCATAACAAGTCCAAACGCGACGAGGCAGAGCGTGATAAAAAAAAAGTTGAAAATCCGGTTTGTGTTTTACGATGATCCTTACCTCCAGATGCGCTTAAAGGTAATAGTTCGCTGTAGGAAAGGAATCCTCCTGCCTAAAATGAGTTGAAATGGCATACTTTTATCAAAGACAAAAAAAAGACCAAGCGCACCTTTTGTGCTTGGTCAAAAATTGGTTGGTGAAACCGACGTTTTAAATGTCACACGCAACATTTTTACCAGGCGCCCATGGCTCCAAGCCCGAGCGCTGTAATGCCGGCGATTGCAAAGAGTGGTACTGCGAGCGCCGCCCCTGGAAAATAGACAAGGGACAGAGAATTCATCTCGCTCGGGCAAGTGTTTTTGTCCGTTAAAATTGTGAAGTTTGATGGCTCGGAAGTGTCGGAACTCACGAGCTGGTGGCCGTGCAAGAGCAAGTGGGTTGAAGTGACGCCCTGCACATGTCCGTGAAACGCTTCGTGCTGATGTGTATGCACGATCACGTGTCGTCCAATAAAAGTGTGTAAGTGTGCGTGAGGAACCATATGGATTCACCTCCATGTAAAAGCGTATGCCTGATGGCGATTGTCCTGCAGGGGCTTTCGCGGAGCAACGCGTGTGGATATGTGACGTGAGGAGTCGGATATGGACATTGGCAATGTGATTCAACACTATGGACTCATCGGCATCGTGCTCCTCTTGGCGCTCGGCATTGTCGGACTTCCGCTTCCGGATGAGACCATTTTGACCGCGGTTGGGTACATGGTCTATCGTCGGGAACTGCCTTATCTGCCGTCTGTCCTTGCGGGGATGGTCGGGGCGGTCTTTGGGATTACGCTCAGTTACGCGGCAGGTGCATGGTTAGGCAAATCACTGTTGCAACGGCTTATGCGTCTCGCACACCGGAGTGAGCGAAGCCTGTCGCGCACATCTGAACAAATGGAGAGGTATGGCTCCTATCTCTTGTTTTTTGGCTATTTCATTCCAGGCGTGCGCCATATCACCGCGATCCTCGCCGGAATGACCCGCATGTCCTTTGGACGGTTTGCGCTGTTTGCTTATACAGGTGCGTGCGTTTGGGTCATTTGTTTTATCTCCCTTGGTCATTTTGCGGGTTCGCGCATTGAACAACTGCGCGCACATCTGCCGCCTCGTCAATTTTATACACTCGCGGCGTGTGTCTTGCTCATGCTGATCTTCGGCGCGCTTTATCGTCGGCGACGTGCAAAATAATGTCGTCAGGACAAAAAAAACGTCATCAATTTCCATACTGGCGGACCTGAATCTTTCATTGCGCGAAGTGGTCAATCCATGAGAAAATAAGATGGATGTGCATAGCTTTCGCTTGCGAGGGTGAGCGGAGTTGTTGCCAATAGGGGGACCATTTCATTGGAATCGATCGTAAAGCGAAATATTCGCGACCTAGACTACGTGCTTATCGTAGTGATGATTCTCATCTCGGTGATCAGTTGCATCGCTGTCTACACATCTACACTCGGGAAGGCGAATCCGAATACGGGGAGCGCCTCTCTCGGCATTCCGCCTCATATTCTGTACAGACAGATTGCTTTTGAGGTACTCAGCTATATCGTCATGTTTTTGGTCATGCTTTTTGACTATCGCAATCTCGCAAAACTTCGCTGGTATTTTTATGGTGGAACGCTTCTGCTGCTCGTTGCGGTTTTTGGTTTTCATCGCGTGAATGGGGCGCACAGCTGGATTCCCTTTCCGCTCTTGTCGTTTCAGCCGTCCGAACTCGCCAAGCTCGTCTCTATTATTTGGGTGGCTGACTACATGTCGCGCATGAATGAGCGAGAAGTTCCGGACTATAGTTTGCGCGGGCTTTTGCCGATCTTTCTCGCGTTTCTTGTTCCATTTGTTTTAATTTTGAAAGAACCTGCGCTTGGTCAGGCGCTTGTTCTGTTGGCGATCATGTACTCGATGCTTCTCGTCTATGTGAAAAAAAAGCATATGCGCATGATGCTCGCCGCAAGCGCCGTTTTTATCTCGCTGATTGTCGTCGCAGTCGTCGTGGTGCCAAACCAGACTGTCCAATTTCTTGACCATCAACACATCCTGAAATCGTATCAAACGGGACGACTCATCTCGTTTATTGAGCCGGGTTATGATCCGGCATCAAGCGGTTGGCAGGTTCATCAGGCCGAGATTGCCGTCGGCGCGGGCGGCGTGTTTGGGCAGGGGATCGGAAAAGGATCCCAAACCAACGGAAGTTGGGTGCCGTTTCAATGGACAGATTTTATCTTCTCGGCGATTGCAGAGCAGCTTGGTTTTGTCGGCTCAAGCGCGCTGATCATGTTGTTTTTAATCATGCTCTATCGCTTGATTCGCGTTGCGACAACCGCTCTTGACGATTTTGCTTCCTACGTGATAGCGGGGATCGTCGGCATGTTTGCGTTTCAGGTGTTTGAAAATATCGGCATGAATCTCGTCGTCACGCCGGCGACAGGAATTACCTTACCGTTTGTCAGTTACGGCGGCTCATCGCTTG
Source organism: Ferroacidibacillus organovorans (assembly GCF_001516615.1). GTDB lineage: Bacteria > Bacillota > Bacilli > Alicyclobacillales > SLC66 > Ferroacidibacillus > Ferroacidibacillus ferrooxidans_B. The sequence goes on from NZ_LPVJ01000037.1 coordinate 32,306, forward strand.
TTGTTAACTTTATTAGCATAGGAATAGCGTTGAGCGTGTCTGTGAGGAGAAGGACGCTTCGGTTTGATTGATCTAACGTAAATTAAGCTGACATAAAGGTTGACGAATTTCTTTTGTTTCGCATATACTCATCTCATAACCTAACAACAAGGTCATAGGAGATGGAGTCATGACGGCACAAGACATTCTTAACCTTATCAAAGAAAAACAAATTCTTATGGTGGACTTTCGTTTAGTCGACATGCCTGGACGTCAGCATCACGTTACGATTCCTGCGGCAGAAGTGGACGAAGATATGCTCACGCGCGGCGTCGCGTTTGACGGTTCGAGCATTCAAGGATTTCGCGGCATTGAAGAATCTGACATGGTGATGCGCCCTGATCTGGATTCTGCGTATGTCGATGCCTTTACCGCCGTTCCGACCCTTGATCTCGTGTGTGACATTTACGAGCCTTTGGGCGTTCGCTACAATCGCGATCCGCGCTTTATCGCGCAAAAGGCGGAGACATTACTCAAGCGTTCCGGCATTGCGACAGACGCGTATTTTGGTCCGGAACTCGAATTTTTCCTGTTTGACGATGTGAGATTCAACACGGATCCATCCGGTGCCTTTTATAGCATTGATTCGAGTGAAGCGAACTGGAATACGGGTCTTCCGAAGGACCTAATCTCGCTTATAAGGTGAAGAACAAGGGTGGATACTTTCCTGTTCAGCCAACGGACAGCCAGCATGACATTCGGACAGAAATGGTTCTGGAATTGATGAATGCAGGCATTCGCGTCGAGCGTCACCATCACGAGGTCGCATCTGCGGGGCAGGCTGAGATCAACTTCCGTTTTGACACGCTGACAAAGGTCGCCGATACGGTTATGCTCTATAAATATATCGTCCGCAACGTCGCTCGCAAAGGTGGAAAGGTTGCGACGTTTATGCCAAAGCCGCTGTTTGGCGACAATGGCTCTGGTATGCATGTGCACCAAAGCCTCTTTAAAGATGGTGTCCCGCTCTTTTTTGAAGAGGGCACATATGGCAACATGAGCGAAATGGCGATGCACTACATTGGCGGGATTCTCTATCACGCTCCGGCGTTGCTTGCTTTCTCGACACCGAGCACCAACTCGTTTAAGCGCCTTGTACCTGGTTTTGAGGCGCCTGTGAACCTTGTCTTCTCAAAAGGCAATCGCAGTGCCGCGGTGCGCGTCCCTGTCGCTGCGGTTACCCCCAAAACTGCGCGGATTGAGTTTCGGACGCCTGACTGCACGGCAAACCCTTATCTGGCGTTTGCGGCGATGTTGCTCGCGGGACTTGACGGTATCAAGAAAGGCATCGATCCTACCAAATTGGGATATGGTCCTTTTGACAAAAACATCTACGAGTTGAATGCGGAAGAAAAAGCGCAGATCCGCAGCGTCCCAGGGTCGCTAGATGAAGTATTGAGCGCTCTTGAAAATGATCACGAATTCCTGCTTGAAGGAGGCGTGTTTGACAAAGACTTTATTCAAACATGGATTGACTTGAAGCGCACGACAGAGATTCAGCCGCTCTCCCTTCGTCCGCATCCCCACGAATTTCAAATGTATCTCGATCTCTAAGAGGCAGATGCACTGCGCATAATTTTTGGAGACAAAGCAATCCCATGATACACTGAGCGTGCCTGCAACAGCGTTGCGGGCACGCTCCCTCTTTGTGTTCAGACCCTTTTGAGATGGCGGTGAAGATTATGCGTTTGGGTGCCAATGTATCCATTGCCAAAACCGGACTTTTGCGCGCAGTTGAAGAATCGATCTCTTATGATGCAGATACGTATATGATCTACACACGGAGCAATCGCGGGGGACCCGCACGTGACATTGCGACGTTTAATCGCGATGAGGCGTATGAGAGGATGGCAGAACACCACATCGTCGACCCGGTCGTTCACCTTTCCTATCTTGTCAATCTCGCCAGTGTAAAACCTGAGACGTATCAGTATGGTGTCGAGGTTTTGCGTGAGGAGATCAAGCGCGTGTCCTACCTCGGTTTTCGCTATATCGTGATGCACCCAGGAAGCCATGTGGGCCGTGGCGTTGAGGTTGGTATCAAGCGGATTGCGGAAGGGCTGAATGAGATTCTCGATGGAACGGAAGATCTGTATCTGTGTTTGGAAACGATGGCGGGCGATGGATCGAAGGTGGGAAATTCACTGGAGGAAATCGCCGAGATCATCTCTCTCGTAAAACACCGCGACAAAATGGCAGTCTGTATCGACACCTGCCACAACTATAGCTACGGTTATGATATTGTGAACGATTTCGATGGTTTTCTGCAAAAATTTGACGATTTGCTCGGGCTTTCATTGTTAAAAGTGGCGCACATCAATGATTCAAAGACGCCTTTTGGTTCACACAAAGACAGGCACGCAAACATTGGCCGAGGATCGATTGGCGTAGAGGCACTTCGCAGGATCGTGCGTCACCCGGTCCTATCGGAAGTTCCGCTCATTCTTGAGACGCCGGGCGGGCATTACAAACAGGAGATTGCCTTGCTTCGCGGGCTCACTCAAGATCTGCCTGAAGATGCTGATGATAAAGGGGAATCCATGTGATGACACAGGCTGATCGGATGAATCGACTGCCGAAGCAATTTTTTGCCACGCTGACAAGAAAGGTGGCGGAACTGCAAAAAAACGCGCCAGATTTGATCAATCTGGGTCAGGGCAATCCCGATCAACCGACACCGCCGCACATCGTTGACGCACTCTGCGCTGCGGCGCAAAACCCTGTAAACCATCGCTACGGTTCTTTTCGCGGTGAACGCTATTTGCGGGAAGCGATTTGCTCCTACTATGAACGGGAGTTTGGAGTTTCACTTGATCCGACGCGGGAAGTTGCCATCTTGTTTGGGGGAAAAGCGGGTCTCGTTGAAGTGAGCCAGTGTATCCTAAACGATGGGGATCTGGCGCTAGTTCCGGACCCTGGCTACCCTGATTATCAATCGGGCATTGCGCTTGCCGGCGCTCAGATGGAGTTCATGCCATTGCTTTTGGAAAATGATTTTTTGCCTGACTATCGATGCATCGATGAGGACGTTGCGCGAAGAGCGAAACTGATGTTTCTAAACTACCCTAACAATCCGACGGCGGCGACTGCGACGGGTGCTTTCTTTGAAGAAACGGTTCAATTTGCGCGGCGAAGCGATACGGTGGTGGTGCATGATTTTGCGTACGGCGCCATCGGATTTGAAGAAAAGCCTGTCAGTTTTCTGGCGACAAAAGGTGCAAAGGACGTCGGGATCGAAATCTATACGCTCTCCAAAACATTCAACATGGCAGGCTGGCGCGTGGGTTTTGCCTTGGGGCGCGAAGACGTGATCGAGAGTCTCAATCTATATCAGGATCACGCGTATGTCTCTCTTTTCGGCGCCGTGCAGCAGGCGGCGACGGCTGCGCTGCGTAGCTCGCAGGTTCCGGTGCAGGAACTCGTCGATCTCTATCGAAAGAGGCGCGATACTTTTTTACAGGCGCTCGTTGATCAAAGCGTGCCGATTGTGCAGTCGAAAGGTTCGTTTTTTGTTTGGCTCCCCACGCCCGAGGGCGTATCGTCTGAATCATTTGCTGATCAACTTCTTTACGATGAGCATGTCGTCGTGGCTCCAGGCAAAGGTTTTGGTCCTCACGGAGAAGGGTATGTCCGCATTGGGCTTTTGACAGATGAAACGCGTCTTAGCGCTGCGGCGAAGAGAATTGCGCGCGCGTATCACCGGACGGCAAGTCTTCGACAATGAAACGCGCAAAGACGCAGATATGTGCGTCTGATTGCGCGGCAACGAATCCCTGGTCTGTGGTGCGGATCAATGTCTATCACGGATGTTCATATCCCTCTCCCAACTGTGTAGGACGACGAAAGCGATCCGCGAGTTGAATGAGCCATAGACGGTGATACGGCTCAGTATAGAGGACAGGTTCCACGCGCCGATCAGGGCCTGGCTCAATTTTGTACTGCCAGATCGTTGTGCGGGTGGTTGCTCTCTCGTTCATGCGGACACCCATGTGTATGGAGTCGCGATAGCCATTTTTATAAGAGATGAGATTCAACTGTCCGTGAAGCTCATTCACGAGAAAGCGAAAGCGTGCGCTGCGCAAAACGGGCGCTTTGATCCACGGTGTCAAACCATCTTTTCCTGTGCGGAAGCGTTGCTCTGTTTCAATGACCACAACTTCAGCGTCCGAAAGGGGTTTGAGTGTCCGTCCGTCGATCACTTTTACGCGAAGATCGCCGTATTTTTGTCCCGGCACGACTGGATCGTAGCCGGATGTTCCACGTGGTGGATCAGGTTTTGGCGCGGGCTGCGCTGGGACTGGTTTTTGTGCAGCTTGATTTGTTTCTGGGACATGTGGAGATGTTTGCGCTAAAGTGTCTGGCGTCGGTACAAGCGAAAGTGAAAAGAGGGCAAAAGCAGTGCATAGCGACATAGCCATGTGTCTTCCTTGCAGGCTCACCAGTCTCATCCTTTCCCAACGCCGGGGATCGAAACGAGTGATCTACCGACATAATAAAATTGGAGAATCTGTAAAAAATCGCGACCTTGGGATGCCAAAAATTGCGTTCCCCATTGAGACATTTTTTGGGAATTGCGATATTGCCAGTTAGGACTGTTTTCATAACCGGCGCGATAGTTTAATTCAAATATCTCTCCACTCGGTTGGACAAACGCGAGTGATCGTGTGCGATAGTACGCGCGGTCTGTTGCGTCCTGATCGGAAAATGCTTTGTAGGTTTGGAAATTGACGGTGTTGTCGACGTCAAAGGTAAAACCGCCAACGGTCACAGGGTGAAGATGGTGATACCACGCGAACATTTTTACGGCAATGGCGCCTGACTCAAGTGATGCGGGGAGCCAGGATGGGAACCATTCATTGGGAATGACATCGCGACAGTATTGATCAAAATTGACAGTCGTGACATAGATGATACGCCCGCGGGGGTCGGGTTCGCCAGACATGTTGTTTTCTCGGATGGCGACGCGGATCGTACTGGGAAAGCCTGCCTGTCCAATTAAGTAGGCCTGAGCGTGAGCAAGCTGGTGGGATGGGATCCACAATGCAGTCGCAGTTGTGATCAGCATAAATGCGCATAGCCATCGAAATAGAAACCACGCGCGATGAACCAATGGTAACACCTCCAGCAATCAAATGGGTTGGGAAGAGAAAGGATAAATCGATGTACATATCCATTCCCATCTCGCGTGAGATCATGCGCTCTTTGAGAAATTGCGTGAGATCGTTACAATGAAAGCAGGCATGGATGAAGGGTGGGGCAAGAAATGGAACGTTTGAGCTTGACTGGTGTGAATAAACACAAAGCGCCTGATGCGCTGTCAAACCTCTCTGCCGTATTGATCGATCGCGAGGGCGTGCGCATCGACAATGCGGCGATTCACGGTAAAAGCAAAGTGGAGCGAGGCATTTCGTGGGTGAGTGATACGGATGATATTCCAGAGCCAAAGCGTGTTGCGCTTGTCTGGGTAACACTTCATCGCGAGATTCTCGGCCTTGGGATTCACGGATTGGCGGCCTCTATTTTTTATGTTGATCCAGAAGCTGGCGTGGGCTATAAAAACTTGGCTGATCAAGTGAATAAAATGGATGCCGCAGTCAAAGGGAAAATTCAACTCGAGATGTTGACAGAGGATGAGATGAAGCAACTCGGTGCATTTCTGATGGCGCAGCGGGAAGAACTTTGGGTCAACGCGACGGAGATGGTGTGGGCGAATTGGCTGACGGAAGAACAGTACATGCCGATGAAACAAAAGCGGTTGGAGGCGGAAAAAGACCGGGAACGCATTCGCCTGGAGGCAGAGCGGGAGAACGCTAAAGGAATGAACGAACAAAAGTAAACGCATGGATGCAGACAGGATGGGATTGTCCAGTTGTCGAATCAGGAAGATACACCTCTTTTTACGGCGTTGCGCAAACACGCGGAGCGCCAGCCGCTTCAATTTCATATTCCGGGACACAAGACAGGGTTTGCAATGGATCCTGAATTTCGCCATTTTATGGGCCAAAATGCATTGTCGATTGACTTGATCAATATCGGACCGCTCGATGACCTCATGCATCCCACAGGGATCATCGCGGAGGCGCAGGCGCTCGCGGCAGAAGCGTTTGGGGCAGATGCCACTTATTTTTCTGTACAGGGCACGAGCGGGGCAATTATGGCCATGATCTTGTCGGTGGTAGGACCCGGTGATGAGATTCTCGTGCCGCGAAATATTCATAAGTCTGTTCTGTCAGCAATCATTCTCTCTGGGGCGCGACCGTATTTCTTGCAGCCTGAGGTCGACCTTCATCTTGGCATCGCACATGGATTGCGCCTGGAAACGGTTGTCGCGGGACTTGATGAGCATCCAAACGCGAAGGCTGTACTGGTGATCAACCCTACCTATTTTGGCGTCGCCACAGATCTTCGCTCGATTGTTTCTGTTTCGCATGCGCGTGGCGTATTGGTTTTGGTGGACGAGGCACACGGTGTCCATACCCATTTTCACGAGGCGCTGCCGGTTTCCGCCATGCAGGCGGGCTGTGATCTTGCCGCGACGAGTGTGCACAAGCTTGGTGGATCGCTCACGCAGAGTTCTGTACTGAATGTGCGTGAAGGGCTTATCCGCGCTCGCCACGTACACTCAATATTATCGATGCTTCACACAACATCGACTTCCTATCTGTTATTGGCATCTCTTGACGCAGCGCGCCGTCAATTGGCCGTTCACGGAAGGGAACTGATCAGTCGCGCGCTTAGTCTCGCAGAAGATGCCCGAAACAGAATTAATGAAATTGAAGGGCTCTATTGTTTTGGACGTGAAATCTTGCAATCCTCTGCGACGTACGCTTTTGATCCGCTTAAACTGACCATACGTGTCGCGGATATCGGTATTTCCGGGTACGAGGTAGAAGGGATTTTGCGGGATCACTATAACATTGAAGTAGAGATGTCCGATTTGTACAACATTTTATGCATAATTACATTTGGCGACACAGAGTCCAGTGTATCAAGACTTATTCAGGCGCTGCGCGAACTCGTCGAGATTGAACGGATGCGGACACATGTCCCGCGTAAAATTGTGGTGCCGTCGACACCGCGTCTTGCGATGCCGCCGCGTGATGCTTTTTATGCTGATTCGGAGGTTGTAACGCTTCGTGAAGCCGTTGGGCGCACCATTGCGGACATGATCATGGTCTATCCTCCCGGAATTCCGATTCTGCTTCCAGGTGAGATCGTGACGCTTGACAATGTCCAATACATTGAGCAAAATCTCGCGGAAGGGCTCCCTGTACAGGGGCCAGATGATCCGACGATTCAAACGGTGCGGGTCGTGCGTGAATAGCATTTCAATTTGGCTGCGATTTCCTGATGACAAACTTCGACAAAAAACGTAGACTATAAAAATAGCATAGCCGAATCACTCAAAGAGAGTGTACGGAGGACCCATGTTGTTGGGGTGAACTTTGCAGCGATGCAGAGCGGGGCGACCTTCTCCCGAACCCGTCAGCTAACTCCGGAGGCGTGGGAGGAAATTGTTTGACATATCCAATGATCAAGCGATTGGCAGCGGTGACGCTGGCAGTCGGTTCGTTTTTTATGGCTTTTGCCGGAGATGCAACCAGTATGGCGGCAACACTTCCGCCAGCGCCGTATACCGTCAAGGCGGGGGATACGCCTGCGACGATCGCGCGTCTTTCCGGTTTTGGTGTGGCGCGTTTCGATCTGGTCAATCACCTCGCGAGTCCGAACGTACATCTGATTCCGGGTGAAAAAGTGGCGCTTCCTTTTCTTTATCGTGTTTCGGCTGGAGATACTCTTTCCTATCTCGCGCAGCATTACGGCACGACCGTAGCGCGAATCATGGCGTTGAATCATCTCCACAGCTCGCTTATCTACGCGGGACAGATTTTACTTTTTGCGCGAGGCAGTGCGGCAGTCCAACACGCTGCACACCCACTCGTTTTCCGCGCGGCAAACGTGTCGACAAACGCGAAAGCGCCGATAAAACAAGGTTTGGGTACGTTTTTGGCGAGCGCGTATGATCCGTCGGTCTCTTCGAATGGGCCGTGGGGGGCGGTTGACTATTTTGGTCAACCACTCAAATTTGGGGACGTCGCGGTCGATCCGTCTGTAATACCGCTTGGTTCAACCCTTTATATCAGCGGTTACTCAGACCCAGCGCTTCCGGCTGGCGGATTTTATGCAAAAGCGGTTGACACGGGCGGCGCAATCAAAGGGAAACGAATTGATGTGTTCTTGCCGACAACTTCTGCCGCCTTAAACTTTGGGCTTGAGAATGTTAGTGTCTCTATCATTCGAAAGTAAGATTGTCCTTGACGGAGTGGTTTGAAACGCGACTCGTTTCTCCGCTATACTGAACGAAATGAGGCAGCTATTGCTCAGTCGGGAGGTTCGCTATGCCAATCATGTCTGGACAAGCGCCAACGTTTCAACTCGCCGCGACAGGCGATCGGAACATTTCGCTTGAAGATTATGCGGGACAAACTGTTGTTTTGTTTTTCTATCCAAAAGATGACACGCCTGGCTGAACCACAGAAGCGACCGGTTTTCGCGATCAGTATGATCTGTTCGTTGAAAAAGGGGTTGCCGTGCTCGGTGTGAGCACTGATTCGATTGCATCTCACGAGAAGTTTTCTGCAAAGTATCAACTGCCTTTTCCACTGCTTTCCGATCCTGATGCGGCGGTTTGCAAGGCGTATGAAGTCTATGTCGAAAAAAACATGTATGGCAAAAAATACATGGGCATTGAACGGACTACGTTTGTCATTGATGGCAAAGGGCAGATCGCGCGTGTCTATCCGAAGGTCAAGGTGGACGGTCACGCGGTGAAGGTATTGGCAGATCTATAGGTGAGCGCGTTTAAAAGGATGCTTAAAACCCCACATCTCAGGCCATGCTGTTGAAGATGGCATAGAGAAGGTGGGGTTTTTACGAGGAGTCGACCGTTCGTGTTTGTTTTGGTCATGTTGGTTTGTGTGTCACTCGTTCCGCATGCGACTCTTTTGGGGGTGAGTCGCAAATTTGGCGAGGAACTGTCCAACCTTGAAATTAGGGCGTGGGATGCGGCACATAGAGACGGTGTTTTTCGAGTGATGCAGCAGGAACTGCAGCATGTGGTCAAACTTGCGATGCAATCCCATTTTTAGTTTTTGTATATAGAAGCAATGAGTGCGCGATTCGGTGTATACTAGTATGAACGAGTATATTCGCAGGAAGGAGCGTTCACGGCGTGGTTACACTTACTGAACAGGCTGCAGAGAAGGTTAAATCGATGTTGAGCGATTCTGTGGAAGCGGGCCTTCGTATCATGATCAAACCGGGTGGGTGCTCGGGTTTTAGTTACGGTTTGGCGCTTGATGAGCGAAAACCAAACGATATCGCAATCATGCAACACGGAGTGAATGTATTTGTCGATGCAGAGAATGAGCGATTGGTAGACGGCGCGCAGATTGATTATCTCGACGACTTGTCAGGGACGGGATTTTCGATCCATAACCCTAACGCCATATCGACATGTGGGTGCGGGTCAAGCTTTCGCACCAAAGAAGATGCAGGGCAACCAGGTTCGTGCGATTAAAATGCGATGGGGCGTACGCCCCATCGCGCAGGCTGCGGAGAATGCTCGCTGCCGAGATTGCTCGGCAGTTTTTTAACGGTTGCGGATTTGATTGCGCAGTAGAAAACTGACAAAAACAATGACGAGAAGTGCTGCGCAAAGATCTGTGAAGAGTGTGAAATGAGCGGTAATCGTTTCCCAGTGTTGGCCAAGCGCGTACCCAATATAGGCAAGAATGGCGACCCATGGAATGCAACCGATGATTGTAAAGAGGGTGAACGTGCTGAGCCGCATCTTGGCAATCCCCGCGGGAAGCGAGATAAAGGTCCGCACGGCGGGTAAAAGTCGGCTGATCAATACAGTGATCGCACCGTATTTGGCAAAAAAGCGTTCTGATGACTCAAAGTGGCGTTCAGAAAAAAATACATAGCGTCCATAAGCGTGCAGAAAGGCTCGTCCACCGCGCAACCCGATCCAATAGGCCAAGAGCGATCCGGTGAGATTTCCGAGCACGCCTGCAATGATTGCCGGAACGAGTCCCATTTCGCCGCGAAACGCGGCGTATCCGGCAAACGTCATGATGAGTTCGCTTGGGATCGGAATGCATGCACTTTCAAGTAGCATGGTGAGAAAGACAGCGGCAATCCCGTAGTGGCGTACAGCATTTTCAAGTGCGAGCGATATGCCGTGCAGGTTTGTTACCCCTTTCTTTTGACAGAGAAATGAAAATGCATGTTTAACTTTTTAATGATAGCACAGCCAGATATGCTAGTCTACTTGTCCGATGAAAAGCATACATGGTATAGTAAGTCGGACAATGACCTCATTAAATATGGGTTGGCAGAGGAGACTTTCTTTTGATTTCATGGACCGCCGTATTGACCGTGGCTTTTATCGCGCTACAAGCCATTACGGGTCTCATTGGTTTGTATCAAGTGGTATTGTCTGTTTTTGGGCTTGTGTATCGACGAAAACCTCTTGTTCATGAACCTGCGAAGCGATTCGCAGTTTTTGTTGCGGCGCATAATGAAGAACGTGTGATTGCGCCGTTGCTTACTAACCTGAAGCGTCTCGACTACCCTCAGTCTATGTACGATATTTATGTGATTGCTGATAACTGCACAGATCGAACTGCAGAAATTGCGCGGGAGCACGGGGTTTTCGCCGAAGAACGATTGTCTGAAACAGAACGCGGAAAAGGGTATGCGATCCGCTGGATGCTGGAGCGCTTAAAAGAGCGCAAGATTCCATATGACGCGGTTGTGATGTTTGATGCAGACAATTTGGTCGGCACCAATTTCTTGCGCGTGATGAACGATCGACTGCTTGATGGACACAAGGTGATTCAGGGGTATCTCGACATTAAAAATCCTTTGGATTCTTGGGTCAGTGTTTCCATGGCGATTTCGTATTGGTACACGAACAGAATGTGGCAACTCTCCCGGAGAAATCTGGGATTGTCGTGTGCGCTCGGAGGTACGGGGCTTTGCATTGATATGCATTTGATCAATCGGCTTGGGTGGGAAGCGACAGGCTTGACGGAGGATGTCGAGTTTGGTGCCAAGTGTGTGGTAGAAGGAATCTATCCCGTATGGGCGCATGAGGCGAAGGTTTACGACGAGAAACCGATCACGCTTGTTGCTTCCATGCGGCAACGTTTGCGCTGGATGCAAGGTCATTTCAATTGCGCGCAGCAGTATATGGGCACGCTTCTTGTCGCGAGTCTCAAAGAGAGGAGTTTGGCAAAGCTTGACGCCGCGATTTATCTCTTTCAGCCGATGCGCTTTTTAATTTTGTTTTTGACCGCATTCATGTTTTTGTTTCAAAACTCTAACCCGACAATGGTTGCAGGGTTTACAGAATTGTTACCGACGTGGTTTTGGGCAGTGATCAATTTGTTTATTCTGATACAAATGCCGCTCGCCATGTTGCTTGAGCGGGTCGAGTGGCGTGCGTTTATTGGCCTGCCACTCTTTCCCTTCTTTATGTTGACATGGTTTCCAGTTACGGCTTTTGCGCTGTTTACGCGACGAAACCGCGTGTGGAAACACACGGTTCACACGCGCGCCATTCAATTTGATGACCTTCGTACGCGTTAAGGGAACTTCAGTGACAGTTTCATGATGAGTGTAAAGGAGTGTCTTTGGGGCCTTGTGTGCGATGACTCTTAGCATAGTGCGCTGCAAAGATGAGCAGCGCTTCTTCTCCTTTCATGCCAGGGGTGACGCCGATGGCGCGAGCGTGATCGGTTACAGACTCGAGCGGGGCGGCCAGCAAGTCTTCGACAGTACGTACACCGACTGCGCGTCCCGCCAGAATGTTTCGGTCATTTAGCTTTGTGTTTAGCAGTGTGACATCCAGTGCGCCGCACATGATGTATCCTATTTCATTTTGAATGGTGACAAGTCGCGTTTTTGGCAGATCAACCGTAACGGCGATAAATGTTGTTCCATGAAGATGGATTGGGGAAATTGTGACCACGTGATGTTGCCTCCTTTTTTGATACGGTATGATCGGTTTTCCATCGAGGTGCAACTCTTATAGACGGGATGGGTAAAGATGCTGCGCGTCATGTTAACGACACTCAATGCAAAGTATGTTCACTCATCTTTGGCGCTTCGTTATTTGCGCGCATCGATTGAACAGCAGTGCGATGTCGTCATGCGTGAGTTCACGATTCATGATCCTGTCGAACATGTGTTGACGAATATCTATGCTGTCAAACCGGACATTCTAGGGATAAGTTGCTATATTTGGAATATCACCGAGACACTGCGGCTTATTCCGCTGGTGAAAAAAGTTCTTCCTCAGACGATGATTGTCCTAGGCGGACCAGAAGTGTCTTACGACTCGATGGAATTTATGGAACTTTACAATGGGATTGACGTGATTGTGCGTGGTGAGGGGGAATTGACACTTAAACTCATCGTACAGTCATTTGAATGCAATCAACCTTTCGATACAATTAGGGGCATTGTCTTTCGAACAGAAGAAGGGATGATCGACACGGGCGTCGCGCTGAAGATACCGTCGCTTGATGAGATCCCTTCTCCGTACGCTGCGATGACTCTTCACGAGCTTGACAAGCGAATCGTTTACTTTGAGGCGAGCCGTGGATGCCCATTTTCATGTCAGTTCTGCCTTTCTTCAATTGAGGCGGGTGTGCGCTATTTTTCTCTTGAACGTGTCAAGGATGATCTCACGCGCTTGATTGAATATGGTGTACGCCAGATCAAATTTGTCGATCGCACGTTTAATCTGCGCAAGGATTATGCATTGGCAATTTTCGAACACGTTTTATCGCTTCCTGGAGATACGACGTTTCATTTTGAAATCACTGGTGATATTCTCAAATCAGAAGTGGTCTCTTGGCTTATTGATCACGCGCCACCCGGTAAGTTCAGGTTTGAAATCGGCGTACAATCAACGAATGATATAACAAATGCAATTATAAAACGCCGACAGGATTTTGCTAAACTCGCGGAAACAGTGACCCGAATTCGTGAATCAGGTGTGATTCTGCAACACCTGGATTTGATTGCGGGTTTGCCTGAGGAAGATTACAACAGATTTGCCCAGACGTTCAATGAGGTTTACGCACTTCGACCGGATGAGTTACAATTGGGTTTCCTGAAGCTTTTGCGCGGTACAGGACTGCGAAAGTGTGCTGCTCAGTATGGCTATGTTTATATGGATACTGCTCCGTATGAAATGCTCTCAAATGATACCATGCCGTATGAAGATGTCGTGCGTTTGAAGCGTTTGGAGGATATTCTAGAGAAGTATTATAACTCGGGTCGATTTCCTCGCTCAATTCCGTATCTAACAAACAAGTGTTTTGCAACTCCTTTTGATTTCTTTCAGCGGTTCGGCGATTTTTGGAACCTACGTGGATACGAGAGAATTGGCCATCAAATAAATGATTTATTCGTTCGTCTAGAAGAATTTTTGCGCGAGGAAAACATCGTGAATGAAACTGCGTACGCACTTTTGCGCGCTGATTTTCTTTTAAGAGAAAAAATACGTCCCAAGCGTCTTTGGTGGAAGAGGATCCTGAGTGAAGTGACACTGACTATGCTGCGCGCGAGCGAACCACCTTTGACGCAAGGAGAAACGCTTGACGCGTCTCTCTTGAAACGTTGTGTTATTGATCGTATACCTGCTGAAGCTGCGCGCGAACTCGAATTGACAAAAGAAGAGATGAGTGATGATCTGACGGTCATTTACTGTTACCCTAAAGGACTGGGGCATCCGACCGTACACTTATTGAAATGTGTGAACCGTGAGGTGAACCGCGATTTTCAATGGCAGTTTCCATCTTAGCCAGCAATTTGTTTGTCAACAGGTTATGAATGATCGGTTTTTACAAAGGAGAATGGAATGTGACGTTTTGGATGTCCATCCTTGGTTTGATTGAGAATCCTGCACTTATGGCTTCATTGTCTGCCACCGTGGTGGCTCAGGTCGTAAAAGTACCCATTGCATACATTGCGACTCGCAAGTGGGATTTTAGCCAGATGACTTCGACCGGTGGCATGCCGAGCTCCCACTCCGCGGCCGTCTCATCCCTTGCGACAGTGATCGGATTTCATGATGGCACAAGATCTTCTCTTTTTGCGGCGTGTGTTGTTTTTGCCATTATTGTTATGTATGACGCCGCAGGGATTCGTCGCCATGCGGGTGAGCAGGCCATCGCATTGAATAAGTTAAAAGCGGATATCGGCGAATTGATCGACCGGAGATTTGCAGACAGGCGGGCAGAGTTGTACCAGCAACGTTTGAAGGAAATGTTGGGTCATCAACCTATTGAGGTATTGATGGGGTGTATTTTAGGCATTCTTTTAGGAAGTATCGTATCAGCCATCAGTTACGCTTAGTTGCGTACATTTTGAGGGGGGCCTTTTATGCACTTTGTGCCAAGTGATTTGCGGACGATAAAAAAAGCGCTCACCATCGCTGCTTTGCATGGCAAAACGGATGAAGAGCGCCGTCAGTACCAACATCTTCTCGATCAAATGGCTCACGTACCAGAAGCGGTAAAAGATGGTTTTTTTTACGACTATGATGACAACCGCCCGTTGTAAATTAGGAATCCTCGCGATCTTCTCCTATCGAGAAGATCGTTTCGTTTAAGATGTCGCGATCGATCTTTTTGATCACTTGCGAGATTGCAATGGTTTGGTTGGTAACTTCCGCACTTCCATAGATGATCATTCGATCCTCATTCATCGGAGTTCCGATTGCATAACAGACTCCGCTTTGTTGTTCGAATACCTCGATTTGATATTCTTTGTTTTGGATGCGGTAGATAAAGATATCTTTCTTTAATAGGAATGCATCGCTGCGCAACGCAACGTCTTTCCAGGATTCCATATATTTTCCTCCGATTATCTCCAGATTAAAGAAAACGTGTCTCGATTCCTCGCAATGTGAACAAAAGCAAGCCCAAAAGTGTTAGGATCATAGTAAGGATGATGAGTCCCATGGAGATCCCGTGATAGAAGAAAAACTGTTTCAGCAGTGGGGTTATCGGACCTGTGAAGCTGGGAATTTTCATTCGCGCCGCGTTCATTGCGGGGAGAAGGACAATGTCGCTAAACCCTAAAAAGAGTGTAGAGAGCCATGCGCTGCCGATAAAGATTCGTCGCGAGATGTGGCGATGTGAGGGCCACGGCATGAACAAGGTGCATACGCTCGCAATTAAGGAAGAGATACCTGTGAAGCGATAAAATGAAGGGAACAAATGTGCAAGGACCGTTCCCGCCGATTGGAGCGTAAGGTTGGCAAAGATCGCCTCAGTGACGATAAGTGAAAAAAATACCATCGCGCCGAGTGACAAAGCAGTTGCCAAGGAATAAATTGATCTTGAAGTCGTATGCACGCTATAATCCCCTTTGATGGACGAGTCAGTCATAAAGGTGTGAAAATGTCATGGCATCATTGAAAAGTCTAGTCCCGTGGTTTGTTATTGGAGCAACAGTCGTCACATTGACAGGGTGTGGGAGTCAAAACGCTGTGGGGGGCGGTCTGCCTTCTCCACAACCACTACCATCAAGTACGACTCATTCTACCACACCGTCGACAGGTACGACATCGCCTCAGGGAGGCACTCCGTCAACTGGATCAACCTCACCGAGTTCAACGACGACGCCCGGATCGACTTCGGGAACGGTAACTTCTGGTACGACTGCTACAGGTCAGCCTTCAGGTAGCACAGTAACTGGCGCTTCGGGAAGTTCAGTCACAGGGACCTCTGTAACGGGCTCAGTTACGGGAAGTACGACAAGTGGGACGACACTGACAACCATGCAGGTTGGTACAGGGAGTTCTAATCCATTCGTTCCAGTTTCAAGCCAAATTTCAGATATTTATGTTCCCGCCAACTGGGTGCTTCACACAGACTCATTAGGCGATGGGGGGAACATTTACCGCCTTATCAACCCGGCGCAACCTGCAGAGAATCTGGTTGAGGTTGTGCAGTCTTCAGCACGTGATTTGGCAGGATTTATGGGGCAGATTTCCCAAGGTGGCCATGCGTATTATGTGATTCCTCAACAGGCGATTGAATACACCATTCCAAACCCCAATCTCCCCTATGAAGACAGGGGCATTGTTGCAAACCTCAGCAATGGTGGCTCGATACGCCTTGATGTGTACCTGCCCTCTAGTGAAAAAGCGGTAGCGCAAAAAATTATCGAGAGCTTTATTAAACCACTCTCCTAATGCTAAGAGTGCAACAAGAGGCCGACTCGTCGATCAGAGTCGGCCTCTTGTTGCACTTTGTACATTTTACGCAAACTCTTTCATCAACTCATCGAACAACCCTTGATCCATCTCGAGTTTCGTGTTGAGGTAAGCCTCTTGTGGGTAGTTTTGCAACAAGTCTTCAAAGACGGGTTTTTTGTCGTCTTTGAAAATAAGTCCTGTGCACAATCCGTCTGTCTCCATGACTTTGGCAATGGCGGCAGCGCGATTGGTTGGATCATAATCAGGAAATTGGTCGAGTGAGACTGTGTGCTCCTTGAACCACTCGTAGGTGTTTACTTTGTTGTACGTGACACACGGGCTGAATACATTGATCAAACTGAACCCCTTGTGTTCGATGCCGCCCTGAATCAATTCCGTGAGTTGATTGACATCCGACGAGAATCCTTGAGCAAGATACGTGATGCCTGCTGATAATGCGATTTGTAGAGGGCTGACTGCATTCTCGATATTTCCCGCAGGCGTAGTTTTTGCTTTGAAACCAAACGCTGAGGTGGGGGAGTGCTGCCCTTTCGTTAGACCGTAGATTTGGTTGTCCATAACGACATAGGTAATATCCATATTGCGGCGTACAGCGTGCATAAAGTGTCCGAGTCCAATGCCGAATCCGTCCCCGTCGCCACCAGATGCAAGAACAGTCAGATTGCGATTTGCGAGTTTTACACCTTGCGCAATTGGGAGCGAGCGGCCGTGTACACCGTGAAATCCGTACACATTCAAATAACCGGAAATTCGTCCAGAACAACCGATTCCTGAGATGAGCGCAACATTTTCAGGTTCAAGGTTCAAGTTTCCAAGTGCACGTTGCATTGAGGCCTGAACGGCAAAGTCGCCGCAACCAGGACACCAATTAGGACGAACATTGTTGCGAAACTCTTTTACCGTTGCCATGCGATCATCGATCCTTTCACGTGAGCCTCAATTTCTTTAGGTAAAAAGGGTGTGCCGTCAAACTTTAATTGGCTTGAGAATTCGCTGTGCTTCAAACCGAAAAACTGCATGAGATGATAGAGTTGCCCCGTTGCGTTTGACTCGAATACAATGACCTGTTTTGCACGATCCATGTAGGATTGAAGGGAAGCTACAGGGAATGGAGAGATGACGTGAACGTGTGCGTGCCCAACACGTACTCCATGTTTTCGCAACCGTACAGTGGCTTCGCTGATCGGACCGATGGAAGATCCGACGCCGATCAAGAGGACATCTGGATGTTGATCACCTTCGTAGCTGGTGCTGTTAGGGAGTTCGCTTCCCTCAAACTTGTTCAGACGTTTTTTCATCATCTGCACGTGGTTCGCAGTTCCTTCGTCAGGGCGTCCAATTTCGTTGTGCTCAACGCCCGTAACGTGGTGAATACCGCCTTTTTGTCCAGGAAATACACGTGGAGAAACACCGTTTTCTGTTCGTTCAAAGCGTTTGAAAAGTTGTCCAGGGCCGATTTGCGCCAGCTGCTCTTGGGTAGCGAGCAAGCCGCGATCAATTTTAACCTGATCAAGAGAAAATTTTTCTACGGACTGACTCGCGAGGGAGAGAGCCAAATCGGTCATGATGATGACAGGACACTGATAAATTTCTGCATAATTGAACGCGTTGACAGCCGCATAAAAACACTCTTCAGCGGTTGCGGGGGTCAGCACAATCTTTTGAATCTCACCGTGTGTCCCAAACATCGCTTGGTACATATCGCTTTGTTCGTGTTTGGTAGGGAGTCCTGTGCTAGGTCCGCCACGCTGTGTATCGACAATGACAACGGGCTGTTCAGTCATGCCCGCCAGTCCCAATGCTTCCATCATGAGCGAAAAGCCTGGACCAGATGTCGCTGTAAGCGTCCGAGCACCTGCATAGGAAGCGCCGATGGTCATATTAAGCGCTGCGATTTCATCCTCCGTTTGAACGACGACGCCGCCTACTTTGGGAAGCTTTTTTATCAAATACTCCATCACATCAGAGGCAGGAGTAATTGGGTAGGCAGGCATGACGCGCACACCTGCCGCTATCGCTCCGAATGCGACAGCGTCATTTCCGATCATGAGCAGATGGTCGCTTGGTGTCGGCGGTGCGAGCGCGAAGTCCGGGAATGAAACATTCTGAGCCTTCATTGCCTCGTAACCAGCAAGGACGGCCGCTTGGTTCTGTTCAACGATTTTCTGGCTTTTGCGTCCAAAAAGACTTTGCAAAACGGGTGTGCAAAAATCGGGTGAGAGCCCCATAACAAATGCGGTCGCTCCAAGAGCCACCATGTTTTTCATAATAGCGGCGCCGTTTTGCTCTGCAATTTTTGTGAATGGAATGGCAAAGAGCAAGACATCGCCTGCCGTGTTTTCAGGCAGGACAGGATTGAATTTTGCGTCGCCAATCACGACGCCGCCTTTACGAAGTTCATATGCGTTCAAGTCGATCGTTTCCTGATCAAACGCAACAAGGATGTCGAGGTAATCGGCGCTTGAGTGCTTCTGCGTTGTGCTCACGCGCACTTTGTCGTTTGTGTGCCCACCTTTAATACGTGAAGAAAAATGTCTGTAAGAGTAAATATAGTACCCCATGCGATTGAGCGAGGTGGCAAATGTTTTGCCTGTGGAATCAATTCCTTCACCTTGCTGGCCGCCAACTTTCCAAGATAATTCTTGCAGCATGTGCGCCATGCACTCCTTTCGCGCCAATGTGGCGCGCGTCAATGTCGAAACGTGTCAGCGAGCGCTGCACGGAGCAGATTGATCGATGCGACATCAGGTTGAAACACAAATTCGATGACATGTTGTTTGCGTTTGCAGTACGCCTCAATTTCACGCCTGCGTCCAGGCGAGACAATCAAAGCATCCTGGGAACTGACAAAAGCCTTTACTCGTTCTGCATCTGCATCCGTAAGAATGCTGATGCGTAATTCATCAAGACGAGCCTGTCGGAGCGCGTTCAATACTTTGCCTGCGAAATTGTCGCTTTTGCAGATGAGTCCGACGCGCTTTTCCTGAGGAATGCGTGCAACTTTAACGATCGTTTCAAGCTCAGGATCAAGGGACACAGCGATGACTTGCTGAGAGGATCCGATGATTTGTTGCACTTCATCAAGATGGAAAAAGGTCGTGATCACAAGCCGGGCGCGTTCGAGAATCGATTGTTCTTTCTGAGATGCATCTTTCAACTCTTCTAATAAGAGTGGCGTGATGTGAACACCGCCAAACTCGAGTTTGCGCGAGAAGTATTCGACTTGTTCGCGATTGCACTCAATAAAAACCACCTGAACATCATGCAAAAGCGCAGCCTTTTGCTGCGCGCGCTTTGTTGCAATGTCGACAAATTCCTCTATTGAAAAACCGAGTTGGAGTCCCTCTTCAATCGCGACATCAATGACTTTTGACAACAAGTCGCGCCGATTTTCAAAGCGTACTTTGTCATCGCGATCGCAAATAAAAGTCCCGCGCCCTTGAATTGATACGAGTATTCCGTCTGCCTCAAGGTCCTGGTACGCCTGGCTGACTGTATTGCGGCTTACGCTGAGGCGCTCTGACAATTCGCGCTCTGTCGGCAGTTGATCGCCTGGCTTGCGAAGACCTGATTGAATATCTGCTAAAATGTTATTCTTGACTTGGACATAGAGCGGGATGCCGTTTTTCCGAATCAATGCTGTGTCCACGTCATCCCCTCCTGGTGTATCTTGTTGAAAGGGTGGATCAATCCACCAATCCATTTTGCTACTCTTTCATTATACTCCAGTCAGTTTGAATGAAAAGGGAATCGCCTATGGAATTGAAAAAAATATTGGAGGAGTCGATGTGTTTATTACCGAAGACGTCAAGACGCGGGTCGAGGAGCTCAGTCAATTGATCTGCCGATACGCAAGAGATTTAGAACGGTCTCAGGCAGCTCGGAAATCGACTTCTGACGAGAATGTGTGCAGATTGTTCGACTACGCGAGTGCGCGCTGTATCCACGGTATCATTGAGTCGTTTGCAGACGCGGGCAACCAACTCATTGATGCCCTGATCATGCGAGACCCAGCAAGTTACCGGGATATTGTCGAAATTCTCGGAGATGAATCGGTGATTCCGCCTGAGACCGTTCGCGATCTTGGAGAGATGATGGAGATGCGTCGGCTTTTGATCGACTCGTTTTCTGGAATCGAAAAACAGATTGAGTCAACTGAACGCATCGTTCCGCAAATTATGCAGGCTGCAAATGCAATGAGTGACTACGTTCAGTGCAATTTTCGAAAAAGCGATTGATGGTTCGCTTCTCTGCAGATGCGATTTTGATGCTTACGGCGCAACGTCGTCGCCATGCGCCGTCTCGAAAACATAGACTTTGACATGTCGTTTTACGCCGAAAATCTTGGCGTCTTCGTCACTCGGAAAATAGACGTCAATATGTCTTCCTTTAATTGCACCGCCAACATCTTCTGCTACGCGATATCCAACGCCATCGATATAGACGAGCGATCCGAGTGGAATCAAGTGTGGATCAACAGCGATTGTGTGGCGTGGTTTTGCTCGTTTGCCTGTGGCGGTGATTCCGTAGCCTGGATCGCCTGGGCGTTTTCCGGTCGATTCAAATCCTGGACCATAGGCAGTCAACTGACAGTCGAACGTGTTTTTTACAGAAATGGAACTCGCTTTTGCCACAACATCCATTACTGGGGCGAGAGAAACCATAGAAGCGACGGATGGTGCAGCTGTTTGTTCACGTTTTTTTCTACGTCTAGGTCCATCTGTAGAGTGAGGGCGAATCACTATCGCGTTGTGCGCGAGCTTTCGTGGCGTCTGTGTGACACATTTTTGTAGTGTGGCGTGATGCGCCGCTGTTTGATCGCGCGCTAAACCGTGAACGGTGGGATACGCGTGTGTAACCTCGGGTACAGATAATACCGTGGCGATCGAGAGTAAGGATCTCAATGCCACGGCACGTATGGAAACCATGAACAAACATCACCTTTTCCTAATGGTTTGAGAAGCCGATACTAACCATTCCCGAGGATTCAACGAGTTATGCGCTGATTGAGAAAAATCCACTATGCCGCCGGAATTTTCCATGTGATATTTTTAAAAATAACGTTTGACAGAGGAGTTCTGAGGTGGTATATTACTCCTTGTCGCCGCGAGGCCGACCGCAAGAGAAGAAACGAAATGAAGCACCTTGGATCCTTGAAAACTAAACACGGATACGTAACAACGTCAGCAAGAAAACGGCTGTAAAACAGCC